>CAZFQV010000274.1:0-3681 GCA_964521175.1 uncultured Sphingobacterium sp. | reverse complement strand
ATAATCGTCGGCTATTAAAATATAAGTTTTGGCTACCCAGTAATCGTGAGAAGGCATCTTACTGGTCAGTTCAAAGGCTGTAGCTAAAGAAGCTTTATAATCCTTCCTGAGATACTGCAGATTAGCTACATTATATTTCGCTTCGGCTCCCGTTACAGTGAGTGTTTTATCGGCAACGTCGGTAAAGTACTTCATAGCCTCAATGGTGTCACCGATCGTGAGGTTAGCCTTAGCCGAGTACAAATCTGCTCTGAACCGGTCTTCCTCTGATGCCTTCTCCCATTCTCTGACGAATTCAGCATATTTTATTGTTTCATCAGGCATGTTTATATTTTGATAGGCCTCCATCAGATTGAGGATAGCGAAACCGTAATTCGCACGATATTCTGAGGTTAGTTCCAGCTTTTTCAAGTGCACAATTGCCTCATTATATTTCTTTTGGGCAAGGTAGATTTTTGAGATACTGATGAGTGCACGCTCTGTATAGTTACTCGTCCAGTCATTTAGGATATATTCATAATCCGGAATTGCCTCGTCGGGTCTGCCAAGCCTGACCAAACTTTCAGCTCTGATAAACCGGGCATGCTTGTCATTGATCGGCCGGTTGGAGAACTTATCGAAGTAGGCGTTGATGGCCTCGTAGGTAGCCTGGTAATCACCACTCAAGAAACGGTTATACGCGGCCTGGAACGTTATATTATCCTGTTCAGCAAAGGTAAGGTTGCCTATACTCGTGGTATTGGCATAATTGAGGAAAGCATTGGCATCCGATCTTTCCAGATAGATATTCTTAATGGATTCTAAGGCCAGATGCGCCTCATCAGTGGTAGCATACTCACTTACAACCCTTTTAAAGGTTGCAATTGATTCGTCATCTTGTCCCTGATTCAATTGCACGAGGCCGATGGTTACTAAGGCACGCGGCACATAGCTACTTCGGGGATATTTCTCAATAAGGGCGCTGAGATCGGTTTTGGCAATGTCATAATCTCCCAGGATGAAATAGGTATAGGCGATCTCGAAACCTGCGTCGTCGGAGTAGTTGGAATTGGGAAACTGCGCCAACAGGGATTTAAGAGTTTCGATTTTAACGTCATTCTGGCCCTGTAAGCCCTGAATCATCCCGCGTTGAAACAAAGCGTAATCCTCACTATCTGTGCGCGATGCAATGATTCTATTGTAATAAACAAGTGCGTTGTTGTAGTCCTTTAATACGAAATAGGAATCGGCGAGTCTAATGATCGCATCGTTGATGGTATTTCGGTCTTTCTCATTGCCTTGCAAAAATCGACCAAAATATCTGACAGCCTTCTGATAACTTTCATGCTCAAAAGCGGCATATGCCAGGGCGTAATTAGCATAATTATAGACATCCGTTTTCCGGGATGCCGGAAGGCTTAAGAATTTTTCGAAATTTTCCACCGATTCGCCGAACTTTCGTACCTCGTACATGGCTTCAGCAAGCCAGTACGTTGATAGAGATAGTATATCGTCATTTACGGCACTCTCATTTGAGCGCATAAATAAGGAGATACTGTTCTGGAATGCGCGTTCATTGTAAAACTCCAGACCCCTGAAATAGGCGACTTTCTGATAAATTGCTTTGGCTTCGATATTCTTGTTAGGGATACTTTCCAGAACATCAACAGCTTCCTTATAATTTTTGGTCGTCAGCAGAATTTCACCCAGCAAAGTCTTTGCAGAATCCAGCCGCGGTGATCGGGGGTAGTTTTTGATGAATTGCTGCGTGGCATCCAGCGCAACCTGATGAAAGTCGAGTTCAAAAGACAGCTTAGCATAATTAAAAAGCCCCTCCTCTTGTAAGTTCTTGTCGAATTCGAGCCTCGATGCTTT
Organism: uncultured Sphingobacterium sp.; assembly: GCA_964521175.1. GTDB lineage: Bacteria > Bacteroidota > Bacteroidia > Sphingobacteriales > Sphingobacteriaceae > Daejeonella. The sequence continues at coordinate 1,827 of CAZFQV010000274.1, read as the reverse complement.
AAAAAAAGCATTTCTGGCACCCTGCTTATTGTTGGTTTTCAAAAAAGCATCTCCTAGCGCAATCATCCCACTCTGATAATATTCATCTGCTCCTTCCAGCCCCTCCAGTTCAACGATCGCCTTGTCATAGTCCTTTAATTTATAGCGGGTATAGCCGATTTGGTAATTATCCTGGTTGTTCTGAGTTTTACCCTGATCCTGAGCCTGGAACTTATTAAAGTATTCGCCTGCCTTAGGGTAATCCGACTTGGCAAAATAAGAGGCGCCAACTATACGAAATATTTCAGTTTCATATACCTGTTTAGATGTATTTAAAATCGGCAAGGCATAGCTTAACACATCGTCGTAGCGTTTATCCAGAAAATATAGTGCTGAAATGTAGTAGGGATAGCTATTTTCATAAGCTTTGGATCCCTTGAGTCGCTCGAACTCTTTCAATGCTTCTTTATAGTTTGTATTTAGATAATTGATATAGGCATAATAATAGATAGACTGCTCCTGGTAGGTATTTTTCTGATCTTTAAGTTGCGCAAACAGAGGCTCAGCGTTTTTGATATCCTTAAGCTCAAAATAAGCATACGCCAGTTTAAAACGATATTCCGCTGATTCTTTTCCGGATAAACTTCCAGGCTCGAGCTTGGTCAGCCATTCAACCGTCTTGACATAGTTTTTCTGGCCGAAGTAAGAACGGCCCACCTGGTAGTATGCGAGTTTGGTCAGGCTATTTACCGGATACTCAGTTATAAATTTCAGAAATAGGCTTTCCGCATCACTATTCTCAAGCTCTAATGCGCATAAAGCGAGATAGTATTGTGAGTTTTCTCTGAGTAGGCTAGCTTCGGCATCATTTTCCAGACGGACAGAAGAGGGGGTCATGTATTTTTCAACCTGACTAAATTGACCGGCAGCGGCTGCGAACTTTCCTTTTTCAAGTAGCTCCATACCTCTCTTATAGGATTGGTTGATCTCAAACCAGGAAGTACTCTGTGCAAAGGCAGAAGTCGTGAAGATAAAAAGGAGAATCGTGGGAATTATATATTTTCTGAGCATAAGTAACCAAAATAGTTCATGCTAAATTAAGCTAAAACGGACTAGACTATCCACAATAGTAATTAACAACTGTTGAAAACAGAATTATAACGATGATATACAAAAGATGGTATAGATAAGCAGAAAATATCTCTTCAGGAAATTAATTTCTTTGGTTTGCAAGTAGATACAGTACCGCCATTCTTATTGCAACCCCGTTTTCAACTTGTTCAAGTATGATCGACTGTTTACTATCAGCCACATCACTGGTAATTTCTACTCCCCGATTAATCGGTCCCGGGTGCATCACAATAATCTCCCGGTCCAATGAATCTAAGATTTCTTTGTTCAGGCCGTACATCATTGAATACTCCCTTAGAGAAGGGAAGTATTTAATGTCCTGTCGTTCCAGCTGTATCCGAAGCATGTTGGCTACATCACACCAGTTGAGCGCCTTCATCAGGTCGTGCTCAACCTTAACGCCAAGGGTATGGATATATTTTGGTATCAGGGTACTTGGTCCGCATACCATCACTTCTGCATTCAGTTTTTGCAGACATAATATATTTGAAAGAGCCACCCTTGAGTGAAGCACATCACCGATAATTGCGATTTTCTTTCCTGCAATGTCACCTAACTTCTCGCGGATAGAAAAAGCGTCGAGCAGTGCCTGGGTAGGATGTTCATGGGCTCCGTCACCAGCATTGATAATCTGCGCACCCACGTGTTTGCTCAGAAAAACTCCGACCGTCCCGTGGTCGAGCGCAGCTACGATGTCGCCTTGATCGTGCAGTGCCG
>CAZFQV010000273.1:0-3712 GCA_964521175.1 uncultured Sphingobacterium sp. | reverse complement strand
CACCTATACGCGATCTGAAGCTCAGTCGAGAAGCGGAGATTGAATATCTCAATAAGCATGGAGTAGAATATACCGCAGAAAAAGCAAGGTATTCGATTAACAAGGGCATCTGGGGTACGTCGGTAGGGGGCAAAGAAACTCTAACTTCCAATCAGACCCTTCCGGAAGAAGCATGGCCTACTCAGGTCAGCGAAAGCAAGGAACGAACCATTGAGCTGACGTTCGAGAAAGGTGAGCTGGTGGGTATAGATGGAGAGAAACTTGCTCCGGTCCAGGCTATTCAGAAGCTACAAGCGATTGCTCAGCCTTATGGCATCGGTCGTGACATTCACGTGGGCGATACCATTATCGGCATTAAGGGCCGTGTAGGATTCGAAGCGGCAGCGCCTATTATAATTATTAAGGCCCATCATACGCTGGAAAAACATACCCTTACCAAATGGCAGTTGAGCTGGAAAGATCAGCTTGCGGCTTTTTATGGTAACTGGCTGCATGAAGGACAGTTTCACGATCCGGTGATGCGTAATATCGAAGCCTTCCTGGCCGACACCCAGGCCACCGTATCGGGCAAGGTGTTTGTCACCCTGCATCCTTACCGCTTCCAGGTTAACGGCATTGAGTCGGAGCACGACTTGATGTCGAATAAGTTCGGCAGCTATGGGGAAATGAATAATTCATGGTCGGGAGAAGATGTAAAGGGCTTTTCCAGGATCTTTGGTAATCAGACAATGATCTACCATCTTGTAAACGAAAAAAAATAACATGTCACAGGGTAAACTTAAAATCGGAATAGCAGGGGGCGCGGGATACACCGGGGGTGAATTGCTTAGAATCCTGATCAATCATCCGGCAGCGGAGATCGTAAGCATACATAGTAACAGCAATGCGGGGAATCCGGTGTCAGACGTCCATACTGATCTGTTTGGAGATACTTCATTGAAGTTTACAGATAGCCTGTCCGCTGATATAGATGTGTTATTCCTTTGTGTGGGTCATGGCGATGCGCGCAAGTTTCTGGACAACCATAAAATAGCTGCCGGCGTCAGGATAATTGATCTTTCACAGGATTTCAGACTACAGTCGAATTCGAAATACGGGGATCGCGATTTTGTGTACGGCCTGCCTGAGTTGAATCGTGAGCAGATCCGGACGGCTCATAATATCGCTAATCCGGGTTGTTTTGCCACGTGTATCCAGTTGGGATTATTGCCACTGGCATCAGAGTCTTTGTTGAAATCAGAGGTTCATATCCATGCCACCACCGGATCGACCGGAGCAGGGCAAAAATTAAGTCATACCTCCCACTTCAGCTGGAGAAACAACAACCTGTCGGTTTATAAGGCATTTGAGCATCAGCATCTTCATGAGTTGGGGCAGAGTCTGACTCAGCTACAGGATGACTTTCAGCAGGAGCTAAACTTCATCCCACAGCGGGGCAACTTTACCCGGGGGATTCTGGCGGCCATCTACACCGATTTTGACGGCGGCCTGGAAGAGGCCTATCAGCTTTACGAAGGCTATTACCGGGATCATCCTTTTACCCATGTGAGCCGGAAAAATATCGACCTGAAGCAGGTGGTTAATACCAACAAGGGTCTGGTTTACCTGGAGAAGCATGGCAGCAAGCTCTTTATCATCAGCATCACTGATAATCTTCTCAAGGGAGCGAGCGGCCAGGCGGTGCAGAATATGAACCTGGTATTTGGTTTGGAAGAGACCAGCGGTTTAAAGCTGAAAGGAGCGGGATTTTAGTAAGGTGTTATTTTGCTGGCTAAATACAGGCAAGCGCCGAATACCTGAAATTAAATAACAATATCAATGAAATTAAGGTTATACTAATCCTATTAATAAATAATTTCGCGCTATCACTAGCTATTGGAAGAAAAACCAGATTATCCAGTACGTATCGGATAGAACGATTAAACGTACCAATACCATGAATCTCTTCGATGTATATCCCCTAAATAATATAGAGATCACCAGGGCTCTGGGCAGTAATGTTTGGGATGCCGGCGATAATAAATATCTGGACCTTTATGGAGGTCATGCCGTAATCTCTATCGCATTATATAAAACGCCTCACTGATCAGTTAAATAAAGTAGGCTTCTATTCAAATTCGGTGATCATTCCGTTACAGGCACAGTTGGCAGAGAAGCTGGGTAAGCTCTCCGGCCGGGAAGATTACCAGTTATTTCTGTGTAATTCGGGTGCCGAAGCCAACGAAAATGCGCTGAAGCTGGCTTCCTTCTATAATAACAGGAGGAAAATCATTGCTTTTAAAGGCTCTTTCCACGGTCGTACTTCGCTGGCGGTTGCTGCTACGGACAATCCTAAGATCATTGCCCCCGTCAATGAAACGGAAAATGTAATTTTTCTTCCTCATAATGATGAAGCAGCTCTGGAGCAGGCCTTTAAAGATTACGGACATGAAGTATCTTCCGTAATTATCGAGGGCATTCAGGGTGTAGGCGGAATTAGGGTGGCATCAAGCGGCTTTCTGAAAAAGATCAGGATACTGTGTGACCAGTATGATGCTGTTTTTATTGCCGACAGCGTTCAATGCGGCTATGGCCGGAGTGGAAAGTTTTATTCTCATGATCATGCCGGTGTGGATGCTGATATTTATGCGATGGCCAAGGGCATGGGCAATGGGTTTCCGGTAGGGGGGATTTCGATATCACCGCGGTTCAAGCCATGGCATGGTATGCTGGGTACTACATTCGGCGGTAACCATCTGGCATGTGCGGCAGCCTTGGCTGTTCTGGAGGTTATGGAAGAGGAAAATCTTATGCAGAACGCCGAAGCGATTGGCACTTACCTGATCTCGGAGCTGAAGAAGTTTGATCAGGTTGTTGAAGTGAGGGGAAAAGGTTTGATGATAGGGATAGAGCTGCCCGATGAGTACGCTCAGCTTAGAAGAAATTTACTTTCCAAACATCGTATATTTACTGGCGAAGCAAAGCCGAATGTGATCCGCTTACTACCTGCCCTGAACCTGAGCAAGCAACATGCCGATCAGTTTCTCGAAGCATTTAGTGCAGAACTGCAGGCTAAGCCTGCCGTTAATCGGGTTTAAATTATGGCCCGGGGCTTAACAACCCTGCCCGGTTTTTGACGTCGAATTTTCTTTTAACGAAATTAATATGAGACTATTTTCCTCTGTTAAGGATATAACAAATCTAAAAACATCTATAGAAGAGGCTTTATTGCTGAAAGCTGATCCTACTGCCTATAAATCTCTTGGAAAGGATAAGACCATTGGTCTGGTCTTCCTGAATCCCAGTCTCAGAACCCGTTTAAGTACTCAGAAAGCTGCCTTAAACCTGGGCATGAATGTCATCGTGATGAACCTGGACAAGGAAGGCTGGGCGCTGGAGACCGAGGATGGCGTGGTGATGAATGGCAGCACCGTAGAGCATATTCGCGAAGCGGCGGCGGTGATGGGAGAGTATTGCGATATCCTGGGATTCAGGTCTTTCCCTAAACTGAAAGACCGGGATGAAGATTACAGCGAGGGCTTGTTTAATAAGTTTGTCAAGTTCAGTGGGGTGCCGGTGATAAGTCTGGAAAGCGCGACGCTGCATCCGCTGCAGAGCTTTGCCGACCTGGTGACTATTGAAGAGTATAAATCGGTGGCGAAACCGAAGGTTGTGCTCACCTGGGCTCCTCATGTGAGGGCTTTGCCTCAGGCGGTGCCTAACTCCTTTTCGG
>CAZFQV010000272.1:0-3728 GCA_964521175.1 uncultured Sphingobacterium sp. | reverse complement strand
CTCTTGTGTCTGTTGATAGATGTCATGTATTGTTTTCTCTATTGGATCAAATGGGATAGGCTCACTACTCCACATCGCATAGCTGATCAATTCCTTTAAATCATTATCTCTAAACTCATTCTCCTCAAATGTCTTTCCTGTTTTTGCATCATACAGGTATTTTAGGTGCATTGAGTTTTCCGTGATCGTACCGGTCTTGTCGGTACAAACCACTGTCACGCTGCCTAAGGTCTCCACGATACTGCTTTGCTTGATGATGATACCTTCTCGCATCAGCTTCCATGCGCCCAGTGCCATGAAGGTGGTAAATGCAACCGGAATCTCTTCAGGAAGGACCGACATCGCCAGGGTGAGGCCTTCGAGCAGGCTGGTAACCAGGTTCCCGGATTTATAATAGCTGTAAACACACACAATGAGAAAAACGATGATCCCTGCGGCTGCCATCAATTTTACAAACCGTCTGATCTGGATTTGCAAAAGTGAATTTTCTCCTTTAATGTTTAAGACGGAATCGCCGATCTTACCAAGGCGGGTATCTTCTCCGATTTTTTCTACTTCAAAAACTGCGAGCCCCGAAACCGTTATCGTTCCGCTATACACTTTATTGTCTTCTGATTCGCTATCCTTAAAAACCGAAAAGCTTTCCCCGGTAAGCGAAGATTCATTTACAGAAAAATCATTGCTGTGTACAACCCGTCCATCGGCATTAATGATTTTCCCTTCCTCAGTGACACAGAGGTCACCTACAGCAATTTCGTGTGTGGGGATATCTATGACTGCTGAATTTCGGATAACCTTGCTCAACGGCTCATTCAGTTTCTCCAGCTCCTCCAAAGCCTTTTTACTACGGTTGTCTTGATAAAAGGATATCGCAGAGACAGCGATAATAGCCACCAGCATAAATGAAGCTTCAGCATAGTCGCCTACAATCACGTAAATTAGCGAAATAACGATCAGCAAGACAAGCATCGGCTCTTTCAGGATATTGATAAGCATGTCTGACCAGGTGGTCTTGCGTCGAACGTTCATTCTGTTATAACCGAACCGCTCCCGGGAGGATTTCAGCTCATTTTCTGTAAGACCTTTAAGATGACCAGGTATGATATAGGACATTTTAGAAGTGGATTAAATTAATAGCATTCTACTGTATAAATATACTACTCGTCATCAGCCGTATTCTTCAATTTCATCAATAAGATGTATGCATTCTTACTAACGACATTCTTTCCTGAGAAATCAGCATAATTGATTATTTGTGAGAATCCGTGCTCTTTCTCACCGGTTGTGACGGGTACCATGGTGTAACTTTGTTTCTTGCTTTCTACAAACACGTATTCCTGGCCTTCAAAAGCAACGATACTCTCATCAGGTAAAGCGGCAGATAGGGCATTGTTTGTTTCAATTTCAGCACTCATATACATGCCCGGCAAAAGGTTTTTATCATGCTGGCTAAAATGGCAATGTACTTCCGATATGCCGTCATTGTTAATGTCCCGACTAATGAGAATAATGGTGCCTTCATATTTCTTATCGGGTTCCGAGTTGCTGTACGCCAACAGTTTCTGTCCGATTGCGAGCTGGTTAATATCCTTTTCGAATACTTGTAGGTTTAGGTGAATATCGGCAGGATCAATAAGTTCAATCAGCACGTCGGTAGGATTCACGTATTTGCCAATATTTGCATTTACTTTACTCACGAAACCATTGATCTGGCTGTAGATAGGGACACTCTTGGTAATGGTGTTTTCGTTCAGCTTATCCGGATTGATATTGATTAGGCGGAGCTGTTGAGCCAGGGCATTCATCGTTATTCGCTGATTGTTCATTTCGGCCTGTGCCTGTTGCATTACTTTATCGCTACTGGCCTGGCTCTCGTTCAATTCGCTCTGCCTCTTGTAATCGAGTTCTGCAAAATGCAGCTTAGATTTGGCCTGTAAAAATTCCTGCTGCAGCTGAATATATTGCGGGTCTTCCATCGTTGCAATGATTTCACCTTTCCTGACCGGCATACCTGGCATTAAGCTGGAGCTTACCAGGTAGCCGCCTAAGGGCACACTTACCGATATCATACTGTGAGGCGGCACGTCGATTCTGCCGTTTAACTTAAGAACGGTAGCGATATTTTTTTCAGAAAGCTGTACAGTTTCTATGGGTGCATTTTTTAGCTGGGCATCCGTAAGTGACACGGTATTATCTTCGGCCAGAGTACTCTGCTGGACCTGATCTTCCGAAATATTTCTGCATTGAGTAAAAAATAGTAAGCCCAAAATCATAAGGAGGATATTCGATTTTATCAAGGTGCCAAAGACATTTCTTTTTATTTGGATTAAAGCCATGATTTCTAGTTTGAAGTAAGATAATTAATTTCAATGAGGGTATCGTTCAGCGTTTTCACAGCATCCAAGTAGCTATTTTGGATACTGATAGCCTGGTTGATGAGCATCACAAAATCGAGGTAATTGATTTCACCGTTTAAAAACTGCTTTTCTGCAGTTGCTCGAATGAGACGGGAATTTTTTAACCCTGTCTTTTCATAATAGCTGACAATTTCCTGATTTTTTCGCAAGCCTGCCAGCAGTTGCTTGTATTGATTATGCAGGGCGGAATTCATCTCCTGATACTGGCTTTCTGCAATATTCTCTGCTATGCGTGAGGCATTAACCTGTGCTCTTTGGCCTTTAGAAAAAATGGGAACAGTTATTCCCAGCTGTACCGAATGGAAGCGACTATCTTCATTGTAAAACTTGTCATCAGCTCCCGTACCTTTAAAACTATTGTTGTTATAACCCAATAAAAGCCCGGGCAAGAGTTTCGATCGCTCTACTTTAGTTTGATCGACGGCAATGTTTTTCTGCTGCATGGTGATTTGCAATGCCGGGTTTTGATCGATTTCGTCGATAAGCAAAGAAGCTTGCAATGAACCTGTCTGGGCGATAGGTGCGTACAATGTGTCAGTGTTCAATAATAGGTTTAATTGCAATCCAGCTAAATCCAATTCCTGCTGTATCTGCTTCAACTGCATACTAATGCCTGCCTTTTGGTTCTCCACAGTTAATTTTTCGAGCATATTGCTTTCCCCTTTTTGTAAACGAAGGGATGCTTTTTCGTAAAAATTGCCGTACAAGGTGTCGACGCTGTTTAAGAGGATTTCCTTTTCCCGCCAGTATATAATACTATAGAATACTTGGGTAACTGCCCTTTTCAATTCATATTCTTTCATGTAAACATGGAGCAGGCTCTTTTGCCATTCTTTGGTAAGGAGTTCTTTCTCTCGTTTATAGAGCGTAGGGAAAGCAATATTTTGCGAGATACTGAACCGGCTATCTTTATACTTACTGTTGATTTCCCCGTAATCAGCAACTAAATTGGTTTGTGGAATATTAGCCGAGGTTTTGATCATGGCTTCTGCATATTCCGACCTCAGTTTTTCGCTGTGAAGCGGCAGATTGTTTTGCAAAGCAACTTCCATAGCTTTATCCAGCGTAATGGGCACCTGCGCATTAACCATTGCCGTTGAGGAAAGCCCTATCACGAGTGCGAATGCACTTGCCTTCTTTCCGAAAGGTTTTATTTTTAAACCTTTTTCAAAAATTATAAAGAGCAATGGCAGGATAAAAATGGTTAAAAAAGTAGCGATTAACAAGCCGCCTATCACAACGGTGGCCAGAGGTCTTTGTACTTCTGCTCCCGCTCCATTACTGAGTGCCATGGGTAAGAAACCAAGGGAG
>CAZFQV010000271.1:0-3732 GCA_964521175.1 uncultured Sphingobacterium sp. | reverse complement strand
GATACTTTTAGGCTGTTGCGAATCCAACGAGAACGATTCTGGTGCTTACTATGACTGCTAAGGGATCTCGCAGAGCATTTTTACACTCACCGACAGGCTGATTCTAAGCATTTATGGCTTCCGATCGAATGTGAGCCTCTTATGCAGAGCCCGCAGGGTAGAGAAATTTACTATCAAATCGAAATTGATAAAATGAAAGAGATTTATATATTGCCAGAACAATTCTGACTGATTTGGATGGATTATTCAGTCAGGCCGACCAGGAATTGCTTCAGCTCAAATAAGCTAAACTAAGAATCACGATGAGGGCCGATACGCTATACGTTACCAAGATGTCAGGAGAAAGATCCCTTTTTAATGAAGAGAAGTTGCGAAATTCGCTCAGGCGTTCAAAGGCAGATGAAAATACTATAAACCAAATAGTAGGGGATGTAAAAAGTGGATTATATGATTCTATTCCCACTCACGAGATCTATAAATCAGCATTCTCCATGCTTCGTAAAAAGGCAGCGCCTTCGGCATCCCGATATAAGCTGAAGAGAGCCCTATTTGAATTAGGTCCTACCGGATTTCCCTTTGAAAAGTACGTGAACGAGCTGTTGAAGTTCGTCGGCTATACCACGGAGATCAACATTTTCGTTCAGGGACACTGTGTAATGCATGAGGTGGATATTATTGCCGAGAGACGAAACCGTCATCTTATAATAGAATGTAAATTTCATAGCGACCAGCGTCGTTTTTGCGATGTAAAAGACCCATTATATATACATTCTCGCTTTCAGGATATCAAAACAAAGTTTATAGAAGATGCGCCCCCTCCCAATGACAGAAACTATCAAGGCGGCCTCATCACGAACACCCGCTTCAGCAGTGATGCACTGACTTATGGCAGGTGTATGGATATGTTTATGTTAAGCTGGGACTACCCTGCCGAAAGAAGCCTAAAATCGCTTATCGACCAGTCAGGTCTTTACCCGGTGACTACTTTACTCAGCATTACCAAATTCGAAAAAAAACAATTGCTGGATAAAGGAGTGGTGCTATGCAAAAGCCTGATTAGCAATAAGAAATTACTTAGAGATATCGGTATATCAGATAGTCGGATCCGTAAGGTCATAGCAGAGATAGAGTCATTTTGCGATGCTTCGGCTTCCTAAGTGCGCGGCAGCTCTAAAACTCTATAATATAATAAACATGGTTTCAGTTATTGACCGCCCAATTCATGAAGAATTTAACATATAATATAGATTTTGGGAAACGGGAACTTTTTAGTTACTTTATAAAACATACCGCAAAGTACGATGAATGATCCGGGCTCAGTTCCGTTTTACAAATTCGAACATTTCTTTGAATTATCACCGGATTTACTTTGTATCGCGGGCTTTGACGGCTATTTTAAACGCGTTAACCCCGCTGTTTCAAAGTTGCTGGGATACTCTCCGGAAGAGCTCATTTCCCGGCCGATCTTGGAATTTGTGCACGAAAATGACAGAAAGGCAACATATAATTCACGAGAAGGCCTTTCTAAAAACACGCCACTTCTTAACTTTGAAAATCGCTATCTGACTAAATCAGGTGAAATAGTATGGTTATCGTGGACATCCATGCCAGAGGAAGAAGAAAAACTTATTTACGGTGTTGCAAAAAACATTACCACCAAAAAGAAAATTGAAGAACAAAGAAACACTCACCTTGCAGACCTTACCCGAATTCATAAAGATCTGAAACAGCTAACCTATAGTACCTCTCACGACCTCAGATCGCCGGTTAGCAATCTGCTTTCTGTTTTTAGTCTCATGGACCTATCCAGAATTAAAGATGAAGAGACGCTGGAATATATACATCTGTTAAAACAGGCTACAGAAAATCTTAGCAGCACAATAAATAATTCGGTAGATGCGCTCACTAAGCGCGGCAAATCACAGATCGAACCGAGTAAAATAAGCCTTAATGACTGTCTGGATTCGGTTCTCGTATTAATCGATTCACTTATTCAGAACTCAGGAGCTGTCATCAAAGTAGATTTCAGCGCATTTGAAGAGATTCAGTTTCGCAAAACTTACCTGGAGAGCATCTTTCTTAATCTGCTAAGCAATTCTATTAAATATGCCCGTCCCCGGGTAGCTCCGGAAATTAGCATCCGCTCCGTAATTAATAATGGCGTTAAACAGCTGATCTTCAGTGACAATGGGCTGGGTATGGATATGGGAAAAATCCATAATAGGGTCTTTAGACTGAATCAGCAGTTTCATGATCACAACGACAGCAAAGGTATCGGACTATACCTGGTTTATAACCATGTCACAGAAATGAATGGACATATCGAAATAGAGAGTAAAGTTAATGAAGGAACAACCTTTATCATTTCCCTATATGATTAAAATCAGAGCCTATAAATCGGGCAAGTGAATATTAAACTATGCAAAACAATAGATCTATCAGTAAAATACCAATCTCCGTTTCCCTAGACCCAATTATATCGGCCGAAAATACCCAAATTGATAAAAACTATAATAAAAAACGTCTGCTAACCATTGCTGGTCTGGCAGTTATAGTGGCGATATGTATCAGCTTCATCGCTCGCCTTCTCGTTATATTGATCGATCTGATCACCAACTTATCATTCCTCGGAACTTTCTCTATTGCCCATGGAAGTCCTGCAGCCAATAACTACGGGCTTTGGGTTATTTTTATTCCTGCCATTGGTGGATTGATCGTAGGCTTGATGGCATTGTATGGATCCAAAGCCATACGTGGCCATGGCATACCCGAAGCCATGGAACAGATATTAACCAACCAAAGTCGAATTAAACCTACAATAACCTACCTGAAGCCTATTTCCTCAGCGATTTCTATTGGTACCGGCGGGCCGTTTGGAGCAGAAGGACCCATCATCGCAACAGGGGGAGCACTAGGTTCCACGCTCGGTCAATTATTGAAAATCAGCGATCATGAACGTAAAATTCTTTTAGCAGCAGGGGCCACAGCCGGCATGTCGGCTATTTTTGGTAGTCCCATTGCCGCCATTTTCCTGGCTATTGAGTTATTGCTCTTTGAATTCTCCCCGCGTTCCATCATTCCGGTTGCACTGGCTTGTATTACAGGAGCAGCAGGTCATCAGTTATTGTTCGATGCGGGGCCGGTATTCGCTATGAAGGAGTTGATCGCAGCACCTGGGAACACGGCGCTTGCAACCTACAGTATAATAGGAGTGATTACGGGAGTATTGGCAATAGTGATCACTAAATCCGTTTATTTTATTGAGGATCTATTTGAGAAACTACCGGTACACTGGATGTGGTGGCCGGCAATCGGCGGCCTCGGTGTTGGGATCGTAGGTTATTTTTCACCGCAGACCATGGGTGTGGGATATAATAATATAACAGATCTACTGGCGGGAGATATGACGATACAACTGGTATTTTCACTTTTCATCTTAAAGTTTATTTCATGGGCGATTGCCCTCGGTAGTGGTACCTCCGGAGGAACATTAGCTCCTCTGATGACGATAGGTGGCGCTGCTGGCGTATTGCTGGGTAGTTTAATTATGAACTACTTCCCTGAGTCAGGCATTAACCTCCCACTGGCCGCTCTGGTAGGAATGTCGGCCATGTTCGCCGGTGCTTCAAGGGCGCTGATTACCTCGATTATTTTTGCCCTGGAAACCACTTCGCAATCGAATGCCTTGCTGCCTCTTCTGGCCGCCTGTGCAGCCTCTTATATCGTTTCATT
>CAZFQV010000270.1:0-3733 GCA_964521175.1 uncultured Sphingobacterium sp. | reverse complement strand
CTACCCAGTTTAATGATAAGAGCGATCTTGAAAATTATCCCCGACCCATCGAAGCGGATATTCAAATGCTTAAGGAAGCGAATTGCTCTGTGCTTTTTGCCCCCCAGTCTGAAGAGATATATCACAATAATGAAAAATGGTCTATCGGTTTAAACGGCCTCGATAAGATACTGGAAGGTGCAATACGTCCAGGTCATTATCAGGGAGTTACGCAGGTAGTTAAGAAACTGTTTGACATCATCAGGCCTGATTACGCCTTCTTCGGGCAAAAGGATTATCAGCAATTTATGGTTGTGGCCTATATGATTAAAAAGCTAAGGATGAAGGTTAAGCTGGTGCAGTGCCCCATTATTCGTGAACAAGGCGGACTAGCCATGAGTTCGCGTAATGTTTATCTCAATCCCAAAGAGCGGGAGGAGGCTCTTATCTTGTACCAGGGCCTTAGGAGAGCGAAAGAAAAGTTTAATTCTGTTCCTGTGAATGAACTGAAAAAAGACGTGGGCGAATTTCTCAATTCCTGTCCTGCGGTCAGAATAGAGTACTTTGAGATTTGTAACGCAAGAACTTTGGAGCCCGTAACTTCCAGGAGAGCAAAGAATATCATTGCGCTAGTTGCTGCTAAAATAGGTAAGATCCGGATAATTGATAATATGATGTTGAAACAGACAATCGATTAAAAATGAGTAAGTTTGAACATATAAAGCGGAAGATCGTAACATACGATCAGCTAAAGTCCAATTTAAATATTTGGCGGTTTCTGGGCAATAAAATTGTGTTTACAAACGGCTGTTTCGATTTGATACATCCGGGTCATATTGATTATTTAGCAAAGGCTGCCGAGCTGGGTAATAAGTTGATTGTAGGACTTAATTCGGATGCTTCTACGGCAAGGCTTAAAGGTCCGGGACGCCCCATTACCGATGAATATTCCCGATCGTTAATCCTGGCATCTTTTTATTTTGTAGATGCGGTAATTTTATTTGATGAACCTACACCCCTTGCTCTTATAACCAGCATACTACCTGATATCCTTGTGAAGGGCGGCGATTATACGGTGGATGAGATCGTAGGCGCTGATGTCGTACTGCAAAATGGCGGGGAAGTATTGACACTTGATTTCCTGCCGGGCTATTCAACCACGCTCATAGAGAAAAAAATCAGGCAGATTTGAGCTGTCCGCTAATGGGCTTCGCTCCTCTTTGGCTTATTGGCGTTGAAAGAGTATTTTTGATAAACAAACCAATTGTCTATGCATTTTGAACTTTCAGAGGAGCAGTTAATGATTCGGGACGCTGCCAGAGATTTTGCTATCACTGAGCTGAAACCCGGGGTTATTGAGCGCGATGAACTTCAGAAATTCCCCATGGATCAGGTAAGGAAACTTGGCGAGCTTGGTTTTCTGGGTATGATGGTTGATCCAAAATATAATGGTGCCGGGCTTGATGCCGTGTCTTATGTGCTTGCAATGGAAGAGTTTTCTAAGATAGACGCATCTGCAGCCGTGGTTGTTTCTGTGAATAATTCTCTGGTATGTTTCGGCCTTGAGGAATACGGATCTGATTTTCAAAAAGAAAAATACCTGATGCCCTTGGCAAGCGGTTCAAAACTAGGTGCATTCTGTCTTTCAGAGCCGGAAGCAGGGTCTGATGCAACCTCTCAACGAACCAGTGCGATAGATATGGGTGACCATTATCTCCTGAATGGCACGAAAAACTGGATTACCAATGGTAGTTCAGCATCAATATATATTGTAATAGCTCAGACAGATCCGTCGAAACGCCATAAGGGAATCAATGCGTTTATTGTGGAACGGGGTATGGATGGGTTTACCGTGGGACCAAAAGAGAACAAATTAGGCATAAGGGGTTCTGACACGCATTCACTTATGTTTGCAGACGTTAAGATACCAAAGGAAAATAGGCTGGGAGCGGAAGGTGATGGTTTCAAATTGGCGATGAAAACCCTGGAGGGTGGACGCATCGGCATCGCCTCACAGGCTTTGGGGATCGCCGCAGGAGCTTATGAGCTGGCGCTCGATTACTCGCAACAGAGAAAAGCGTTTGGAAAACCTATATCGCAACATCAGGCGATTCAATTTAAGTTGGCCGATATGGCTACAGAAATTGAAGCGGCAAGAATGTTATGCTTAAAAGCCGCCTGGTTGAAAGATAATAATATGCCCTATGCAAAAGCCAGTTCGATGGCTAAAGTGTATGCATCTGAGGTTGCAATGAGGACCACAGTGGAGGCGGTCCAGATACACGGAGGATACGGATACGTAAAAGAATATCACGTAGAGCGTCTGATAAAAAATAAAAAAATTACTCAGATCTATGAAGGCACATCCGAAATCCAACGTATAATTATTGCGCGGGAACTTTTGAAATAGCTAATTTTACGGAACGAAAAGATCATGATAGCTAAATATACGATACAAGGGCAGAAGTCAACATTCCATAATGTCGCTGTATTTCTTTTGGTTATGGTTATTTCATCATGCGGTTCGCCCAAACACGATCTTCAAACCGGAATCTGGAGGGCTACCCTTAAAACAGAATCGGCGGCTGAAGTTCCTTTTAATTTTGAAGTCACAGACTCCCTTGGTCAGAAACGCATTGATATCATCAATGGTCTTGAAAGACTAAGGGTGAATGAAATTACGCACATCGACGATTCTCTATTTATTAAAATGCCTCTTTTCGACTCCGAGATCAGAGCTGCGATCAAGGGTAACACATTAACCGGAAATTGGATTAACCATTTGGCAGACAAAGACGTTTATATGGAATTTTTTGCTAAATCGGGTGACGAAAAGAGATTCTTTCACGCAGATAAAAACCAGAATTTAAGACTTCCAAAACGCTGGGCTACCACATTCACGCGTACAGACCCGGCCGATACCACTATCGCAGTGGGCGAATTCAGTCAGCAGGACGGCAAATTGTTAGGTACGTTTTTAACTAGTACAGGCGATTATCGTTTTCTCGAAGGAACAATTTCTGATGATAAATTATATCTTTCTTGTTTCGACGGAGCTCAGGCGTACCTGTTTACGGGTAGACTGCTTAATGACAGCACTATTGTTGATGGCAGGTTTTACGCAGGTTATTCCACAATAATGAATTGGACCGCTCGGAAAGACGACAATGCAACTCTTCCTGATGCTTATTCACTGACCGCGCTGAAGCCGGGCTTTAAAAGTATAGATTTTACATTTCCTGATATAGCAGGACGGCAGGTTTCCCTCTCAGACGAGAAATTCAAAAATAAAGTGGTGCTGGTGCAGTTTTTCGGTACCTGGTGTCCTAATTGTGTGGATGAAACAGCGTACCTGGTGCCTTTTTATAAAAAATACCATTCGCGTGGCGTTGAGATAGTAGGCTTAGCTTATGAAAGGACAGCCGATCCGCAGCGCTCAGGAAGGAATGTTCAGCGACTGCGAGACCGGTTCAGTGTTCCTTATGATATGCTGCTGACAGGTCATACCAATAATACCGGGGAGGTTGCCAGGAGTCTGCCGATGCTCGAAAATTTTATGGCATTCCCCACCCTTATTGTCATCGATAAGAAAGGACGGGTAAGGAAGATACACACAGGCTTTAGCGGACCGGGAACGGGCGATCATTATACGGAGTTTGTTAAGGAATTTGAAGAAACTATTGATAGCTTGTTGGCTGAGTAAAAATGAAATTGAGATTTATCCTATGCTGTCCTATTCTGGCTGCATCTATCC
>CAZFQV010000269.1:0-3753 GCA_964521175.1 uncultured Sphingobacterium sp. | reverse complement strand
TTCCGGAGTATCTGGATGAAAATGCCGAGTCGTCCGCAAGAGATTTTGACGCAACCGACAGGGATTCCTATTTTGAGGAAGCAGCACGACTGATTGTCATGCATCAGCAAGGTTCAACCTCATTGATACAGCGTAAGCTGAAGCTTGGTTATAATCGCGCAGGCCGCATTATTGACCAACTGGAAGCAGCAGGAGTGGTAGGCCCGTTCGAAGGAAGCAAAGCAAGAGAGGTGTTAATACCTGATGATCACGCTTTGGAACAGTTCTTGGGTAGTCTTGATAATAAGGATTAATTTAATATGTTTAGAAAATGAGAAAGTTGTTGATATATGCTCTCCTGATACTGGGGTC
This sequence comes from uncultured Sphingobacterium sp., assembly GCA_964521175.1. Classification (GTDB taxonomy): domain Bacteria; phylum Bacteroidota; class Bacteroidia; order Sphingobacteriales; family Sphingobacteriaceae; genus Daejeonella. The sequence goes on along the minus strand of CAZFQV010000269.1, from coordinate 3,402 downwards.
ATCTGCCGAGTTAATGGCACAAAGTGAAACGAAGGCAAAGTCTATCCTTGCCGAGGTAAGTAAAAAATACAGGAATTATGATGTAATTAAGACTGATTTTTCATTTACCCTGGAAAACCCTCAGGCCAAGATTAAAGAAACTCAGACTGGAACATTGTATGTGAAGTCTAAGGTTAATAAGTACAAGATCATAATGAAAGGGCAGGAGTTGATCAGTGACGGTAAGAATCAATGGACTTACCTGAAGGCAGATAAAGAGGTACAGCTCAGCGAAGTGGATAACAGTTCTCAGGCTCTGAATCCGGCCAAAATATTCACCGTTTATGAAACCGGGTTCAAAGCGCTTTACACCAATGAGACCAAAGTGAATGGTAAGACGGTCTATAATATAGATCTGACCCCTACAGATACCAAGCGTTCTTTCTTTAAGGTCAGACTGCAAATTGACAAATTGAGCAATCAGATAAGCAATGCAGTTATTTTCGATAAGAATGGCAATAGATATACCTATACCATAAGAACGTTTACCCCTAATGTAAAAGTTCCCGAATCTACTTTTGCCTTCGATGCGAGGCAATATCCCGGCGTTGAAGTGGTAGATCTACGTTAACACTTATTATATTTATTTAAGGCTCAAACTTGCGAGGGTTTGAGCCTTTTTTATTTATTTTTGAAAGAGAATGAACCTTTCTTATACCCAGCACACATTAGACAAACTCGAATCCCTATTCAAAATTCTGGGATACAAGTTACGCTATGAAAAGGGAAATTTTAAAACCGGAACTTGCCTCCTGGAAAAAAATCGAGTGATTATTGTGAATCGATTTTCTAACCTTGAGAGTAAAATCATTGCCCTTGCGGAGCTTATTAGAGGAATCGAAGCCGATGAAAGTTTATTTGATGAGCGTCAGAAGGCATTTTTTTATTTATTGAAACAAACTAATTTAGAGTTTTGAAGATCACCTTCCTCGGTACAGGAACATCACAGGGAATACCCGTAATCGCATGCAACTGTTATGTATGTTCCTCGTCTGATAAACACGACAAGCGCCTGCGTGTTTCTGTATTGATAGAAAGGGCGGGTAAAACAATTGTAATAGATACCGGCCCTGATTTTAGGTATCAGATGCTCCGGGCCGGAGTCAGGCATCTCGATGCCATTCTCTATACTCATGAGCATAAGGATCATGTAGCGGGTTTGGACGATGTGCGTGCGTTTAATTATAAACAACAAACATCGGTAGACGTATACGCCCACAAACGAGTGCAGAATGCGCTGAAACAAGAGTTTCACTATATTTTTTCTGATAATAAGTATCCGGGCATCCCACGTATAGAACTGCATGAGATCGATGAGAATGAACCCTTTATGGTTTCCGGAATTAATGTTATTCCGATATCAGTGATGCATTTCCAGCTCCCGGTATTAGGATTCCGGATTGGGAACTTCACCTATATTACTGATGCAAAAACCATAAGCACAGCTGAAAAAGAAAAAATCAAGGGCTCAGAAATCCTGGTGATCAATGCACTCCAGAAAGAAAGTCACATCTCACATCTTACCTATGATGAAGCGCTGGAGCTGGCGAAAGAGATTGGGGCCAAACATACCTATTTAACCCATCTGAGTCACCGGATAGGAAGGCATCAGGAAATCTCCGCTGAGCTTCCCTCAGACGTTTCACTGGCATATGATGGGTTGATACTGGAGCTGGAAGATTAGTATAATCGAGGGATTCAGAAGTAGAAGATCTCGTTTCTCCACCATGAGATTTTAAGGCAGGAATTTTCAAGTGAAATTTATTGACCGTGCGGGGATTGAAGATATCCCGGGTGAATGCATAAAATTGTGAAAAATAACCTTTTGTAGCGAATGAAGCATTCGCAACTATTGCGATAAGTGATGCAATGATTGTTTCCCCGGCACAGGCCAACGGGTTTTTAACTGGCAGGCAATCAGATAATGACGGAGCTGGCGGGGATTACAGTTTCCCGAGGACGCATAATTATATAATATGACGCCTAAATATTATTGTAATTCTTATATATTTGCATGCTTTTCTAATCAGTTTGTTTGTAGAATTGGGCTTGTATAGCAACCAATAAAACGGCGAAGCATTTAGAAAACGAAGGCCCGGATGGCGAAATTGGTAAACGTTGCGGTCTCAGAAGCCGTTGGAGCACTATCCTTGAGAGTTCGAGTCTCTCTCCGGGCACACCATATTGGTACTGAGACAAAGTACGAAGAGCCCAGGTGGCGAAATTGGTAGACGCACCACTTTGAGGGGGTGGCGCCCTAACGGGTGTGGCAGTTCGAATCTGCTCCTGGGCACCAGATTAAAAATTATCCATCGTTTTATCGATAAGTCTCTATTATCTATAAAATGATGGATAGTGATTTTATTAATCATTTAAACTTTTATATACTACCTTTATTTGTTTTGTACAACCTGACCGTAAAGAACATCCGCTTTTGGGTAATACCCAACTAATAGTACTCTTCAAATGATATCGAAAGCGTTAAATTATATTAAGAATATTCGGACTACTGGTGCGGTTTATGAATCATCGCGTTACGTTTCGAGAAATATTACCAACGAAATAAATATAAATAAGCCTCAGATAGTGATTGAGCTTGGTGGTGGCAGCGGCAATATTACTGAAACCATATTATCAAAGCTGCATCCTGATTCAGCTCTGTATTGCTTTGAAATTGCACCTCAGTTCTATGAAGCACTGGGAGAGATTCATGATCAGCGCTTCCATTTAATCACCGAGTCGGCCTCTCATGTAAATGAGTATTTCGAAAAATCTTCTATTGACATTATCATTTCCGGACTACCATTAAGTCTTTTTGATTATGATGACCGCAGCCAATTATTGAATGACTGCTATGGACTTTTGAAAAGTGGAGGCGTTTTCAGGCAATTTTTATACTCCCGGAGGAAAGAGTATTTTATGCCCATCTTTGACAGGATGGAGACCAGTGTAGAGATGAATCTTCCGCCTGCTGTGCTTTATTCCTGTTATAAAGCGAGCTAAACCATAGTATTCAATTTTCAGGGGTTCTCTCTGATTGTCTCAGGCTCGGTAAGAATATATTCCTGATATGCCGGCTTACCGAAATAGGTAAAATCTGATTTCTTAGTTGCCCTGGTTCCGCTTAAGTTACTATAGATAAAGCCATTAAGAGCTACCTGCTGGGTGTGAAAAATCTCCGCGTTCGGATTTTGCTTCAAAACAAACTGAATGCGACCGTTGAGAGCCTCATGACGGATAAAGCCGGTGTCGGTTTCAGAGTTAAACTTAAAGCTATGGGCTAAATCTGAGTGCATCAATTTGCTCCTTTACCATGTTCCTCCGGTGGGAGAAACCAGGGGTTTGCCGTCATAAACAACCACG
>CAZFQV010000268.1:0-3763 GCA_964521175.1 uncultured Sphingobacterium sp. | reverse complement strand
GATGGAAAGTTTCAGTCTGAGCGATATCCAGGCCAGAGCCATTCTGGACATGACGCTGCGACGTTTAACAGGACTAGAGCGCGATAAGATTAAAGAAGAGTATGCCGAATTAATGAAAGCCATAGAATACCTGAAATCTGTCCTGGCAGATGAAGGGTTACGGATGAAAATTATCGCCGAAGAACTGGTCGAGATACGTGATAGATTTGGAGATGAGCGCCGTACCTCAATCACTCATTCTGCTGAGGATATGCGTATGGAAGATTTCATTGCCGATGAAGAGGTAGTAATTACGATTTCACACGAAGGTTATATCAAGCGAACCCCACTTACCGAATATCATAGACAGGGAAGAGGAGGTAAGGGCTCTATGGGATCTCAATCTAGAGATAAGGATTTTATCGAGCATATCCTTGTAGCTAGTAATCATAACTATATGTTATTCTTTACTGAATCAGGTAAATGCTTCTGGCTGAGAGTATTTGAAATCCCTGAGGGCAGCCGGACGAGCAAGGGTAGGGCAATTCAGAATGTGATCAATATACCTAAAGAAGAAAATATTAAGGCTTATATTAAAGTTGTTAACCTGAAAGATCAAGAATATCTGGAGAATAACTTTATCATGATGTGTACCAGGAAGGGAACGATAAAAAAGACTTCCCTGGAGGCATATTCCCGTCCAAGAGCCAATGGTATAAATGCGATAAATATCAACGAAGGAGATCAACTGCTCGAGGCTAGTCTGACTACAGGCAGCAGCGAGATTGTGATGGCTTTAAAATCTGGCAGGGCAATTCGCTTTAATGAGTCGACTGTGCGTCCAATGGGTCGTACCGCGACTGGAGTCCGTGGTATCCGGCTAGCAAATGATCAAGATGAGGTGGTAGGGATGATTAGTGTAGATAATCCTGAAGTCACCGTACTCGTAGTTTCAGAGCACGGTTATGGTAAGCGTACAGATATTGATGATTATCGTGTCACCAACAGAGGAGGGAAGGGCGTTAAAACAATTAATATAACAGAAAAGACCGGCGAATTGGTTGCTATAAAGGGAGTCACTGATAATGATGACCTGATGATTATTAATAAATCGGGTATAGTAATAAGGATCGGCGTTAGTGAGCTTCGGGTGATGGGCAGGGCGACCCAGGGAGTTCGTTTAATTACTTTCAAGGGCGACGACGCTATCGCTTCAATCACCCGGATCGAGCACGAAGAAGATCCTGAAACTGAATCGGAATATCCAGAAGACAGCTTATCAGACGATGAAGGCAAATCGACCTCCGAACCAGATACTCCTGAAACTGAATAGGAAAATGAAAGGGACTGTTATTATCCTTTTACTTAACGGATTACTATTCATTGCATCGGCAAACGCACAAACTGTACCCATTAAAGATGCAATGAATAGTTTTGCTAAATTCTCCTCCTCGGGAGATATCAAGGATTTAGCTGCTGCCCGGGGTTTTATTGATAATGCCTATAAAAACCGTTCAGATTCTGCTGCTTTTAAAAATAACCTGGCCCGGGCCTTAATATACTCTAGTCTGGCCCGTACCGATTCGAACCTGACTCTCAAATACACCAAAGATCCTGTTGAGGAAGCGAAGTTCTCATTAGAGCGGATTAAGGATTCGAAATCTGTAGGAGATGCTACATCTGAAATAGAATATATAAATGATCAACTGAAGCACACTTATCTCTATAGAGGTAATACCGCCTTTCTGAACCGTAGCTTTTCTGATGCTCTGAAATATTATTCTCTGCTGGATTCAATAGAATCACATAACCTTCCTTTAATTCAAAATCTTGCGTTATTATACCAGGAACTGGGGAATAACCCAAAGTCTGCATATTATTATGAAAAACTCATCTCAGAAAGGCCCAGACCTGAATATTTTCTGGTGTTGAGCAACCTGTATGAAACGATGGGAGATGAGGTCAGTACATTAAAGATATTAAAGAATGGATGCGAACTGTACTCATTCAATCAAGATCTCTTGTTCAGATATCTAAACGTTCTTCTTAACAATAATAATTATAAGGAAATCGCCAATATCATTGAGAAGGCAATAAAGATTGATGAAAATAATATCAATTTGAACTATCTTGCAGGTTTTTCAAATGAGGCCATAGGAAACTCCTCGAAAGCTGAGGAATACTATAAAATTGTATTAAATATTAATCCGAATAATTATGATGCAAATTATGCGTTAGGATTACTTTATCTCAATTTATATTTGAAAGATAAAAGACAGGAAAATTTGCTTTACATGTCTAAATATTTTTTATCCAGAGCAAACGAGATTGACCCTAATGACTTAAAGGCATTAGTATCACTGTCTATATTATACAAACAAACCGGAGAAACAAACGAATTGCAGAAAATTAACTACAGAATAAACCAACTAAAATTAAACTAGAATAACATGAAAATTAGATCTTTCATCTTAGCGGCTGTATTTACAGCATCTTCCTTGGCGGTTTTTGCACAGAAAGGGGAAGTCTCGAGTGCTAAGGCCAATTATGACAAATTTGTCGCGTTAAAAGAGGCCAATTCAATGGCTTTGGCTATGCCCAATCTTAAGAATGCTCAAGCCTCCGTCGACAAAGCTGTTGTACATGCTAAGACAAGCGAGGACCCAACTGCATGGACGTACAAGGCACTTGTTTACGGGGAGTTGGCTTTACTTGATACCGTACCTGCAACCTCAAAACCGCTTATTACTGAAGCTAAGAACGCTTACAACAAAGCAGTCGCTCTGGACAAAGACGGTGCGAACAAAGCAGATTTAGAGCATTTGAAGACGAATATTTTCAGCCAATATGAACTAAACCAAGGGGTATCAGCCTATCAATCAAATAATTATGCGGATGCTTATACCGCTTTCAACAATGCGCTGGCTTATCGCCCGGGTGACACCACCATCACTTATTATGCAGGTTTGTCGGCTATTAATGCTAAGAACTATGAAGCCGGTATCAAAAGCTATGAAAGCTTGATTACAACAGACTTCTCTGCCAACAATCAGATTTACCTGGACCTTTCTCGTCTTTATTCGATGAAAGGAGATACTGCAAAAGCCATAAGCATCGCTGCAGAAGGAGCGGCGAAATACAATGACTCTCAACTCGCGACTCAGGAAATTGAATTGAGCCTTATGTCGGGTAAACAAAAGGAAGTGATCAGTAAGATCGAAGCACAGGCATCCAAAAATCCACAAAATAAGTTATACCCTTATTATCTGGGTATTGCTTACAGTACAGCGGGAGACAATGAGAAAGCTGAAGAGGCGTATAAACAAGCTTTAGCTATTGATTCTTCATTTGGGGACGCCAATACCAACCTTGGAGGACTACTGTTAAACAAGGGCATAGCCATGTATAATGAAGCTAATAAGCTTCCATCATCTCAGCAAAAGGAATATGACGAGGCAATTAAGGAGGCAACCGTAGCCTTTGACAAAGCCTATCCGTATCTACAAAAAGCGGTAGAAATAGAGCCTGAATCCAGAATAGCTCTTGAAAACTTAAAAACGTATTATCTGGTAAAAAAAGATAATGCAAAAGTCGATGAGTTAACGAAGAAACTCGAAAGCATACCATAATACCAGGTACGTGTCTAATCTGTTAAAGCCCGGAAGCATGGAGTTCCGGGCTTTTTTTGTAATGGGAGATACTCAGAATTAAATTATCTATTTAACATAATATTAATTATAAGACAATTCGAATAATAAAATTTTTATTGCAATGTATTTTCTAT
>CAZFQV010000267.1:0-3776 GCA_964521175.1 uncultured Sphingobacterium sp. | reverse complement strand
TCCGATGAGCCGATGCCGGTATGTATCCGTGGGCGCCTGGCAAATTTTAAGGCCGCAGCAGCACTATCGATATCTCCTTTATTAGCTCTGGTAAGCGCACATATAATGGGCTCCCGTATTATTTTAGATAGTTCGACCACGCTTTGAAAATCCCCGGGACTCGAAATGGGGAAGCCGGCTTCAATAACATCTACACCCAGGTTTTCCAGGGCTTTTCCAATTTCTATCTTCTCGATGGTAGATAACTGGCATCCGGGTACCTGCTCCCCGTCACGGAGAGTCGTGTCAAAAATGTAAATGCGGTTAGGATCGTGTAACATTCTAAATTTTCGTTTCTTGCGCTGGAGATGAAAGGATACGTCTTACAGATATCATAAGACGTATCCATAAAAAAAATTATTTTTCAGACTGGTTCTCAGGACGGAGACTACGTACGGCCTGACCTGCCTGCCATATTTCGCTGTCGCGAAGCGTTTTAAGTTCTGCTTCCAACTTTATCCTATAGTCTGGCTGGCTATTCAGTTTGATAGTCCTTTCAGCTTCTTTGCCGGAGGCAACGCTGTCATACAGTTCGTCAAATACCGGTTGGGTGGCATCACGGAATCTGCCTTTCCAGTCTAAAGCACCACGTTGTGCGGTAGTAGAACAGTTGGCATACATCCAGTCCATACCGTTTTCTGCAACCAGTGGCATGAGGCTTTGGGTCAGTTCCTCAACAGTTTCGTTGAAAGCTTCTGAGGGAGAGTGACCGTTTCTGCGAAGGGTATTATACTGTGCTTCGAAGATGCCGGCAATTGCGCCCATTAAAGTGCCGCGTTCGCCGGTCAGATCGGAGTAAACCTCTTTTCTGAAATCAGTTTCAAAAAGATAACCTGATCCTACACCAATTCCCAGAGCGATAGCACGATTACGGGCATTGCCTGTGGCGTCCTGGTGTACCGCGAAAGAAGAGTTCAGCCCTTTGCCCGCAAGGAATAAGCGACGAAGAGAAGTTCCTGAACCTTTTGGTGCAACAAGAATAACATCTATATCGTCAGCAGGGACGATGCCAGTCTGATCTTTATAGGTGATTCCGAATCCATGGGAAAAATAAAGTGCTTTTCCGGGGCTCAAATATTTTTTAATCGTTGGCCATAAGGCGATCTGACCGGCATCGGATAAAAGGTATTGAATGATAGTGCCTTTTTCTGCAGCTTCTTCGATTTCGAAGAGAGTCTCACCGGGTACCCATCCGTCGGCGATAGCTTTATCCCAGGTTTTCGAGTCTTTCCTCTGGCCTATAATTACATTAATACCATTGTCGCGCAGGTTTAATGCCTGACCAGGACCCTGAACCCCATATCCGATAATCGCTATGGTTTCATTTTTTAAAATTTCACGCGCCTTGTCTAAAGGAAATTCTTCGCGAGTTACTACTTCTTCATTAACTCCACCGAAATTGATTGTTGCCATATTTTTCTGGTTTTACTTTTGTTGTGTTTCTGTGTTGATGTATGATTTACTGATTTATATATTTGACTATGCTCGTTATAGGGTAATTGTCTTGGCACTTTTATTCAGCAGTTCGTCTTCGGATACGTCCTGACCGGGCTTGGCTTTCTCAAATTCTCTAAGTTTCCTGTTAAAACCATCACTGTCTTTGATGATTGCCACCCTGGCACTCCTCACAAATTCAATGAGCCCGAAAGGTTGAAGAATCCTGATCAAAGCATCCGTTTCTTCGCGATGACCGGTGGTTTCAAATACGGTATAATCTTTACGAATTACCACCGCACGGGCTCCATTTTCACGTAACAAGCGTTCTACACTTGCTTTTTCTGCAATCACATCTGTAGGAACTTTATATAAGGCCATTTCCTGCCAAATTACATCGGCATTGGTATTATAATAAACCTTAAGAACTTCTACCTGCTTTTCGATTTGTCTCGACAGCTTTCTTACCACTTCTTCTGTTTCCGTTACGACGATATTAAAGCGATGAATGCTTTCAATCTCGGAAGGAGAGGTGTTGAGACTATCGATATTAATCTTCCTTCTGGTAAAAATGATGGCAATTCTATTAAGAAGGCCGATTTGGTTTTCGGTATAAACAGTGATATTAAACTCCTGTTTGTCAATATGATTATGAGTGCTCATTGTGATCTTTATTAATTATGGCAGTGTAATATCCGTTTATTTTAATCTTATCTCGCTGACACTGCATCCCTGAGGAACCATAGGAAATACATTATTTTCTTTAGTAACCATTACTTCGAGAAGGAAAGAGCCTTTGCTCTCTGTCATTTCTTTCAATGCGCCTTTCAAATCAGCACGTTCTGACACGCTTCTGCCCGGAATCTGATAGGCATTTGCCAGCGCAACAAAGTCAGGGCTGGCGATATCCACAAATGAATAGCGCAAATCATTAAATAACTGCTGCCATTGACGAACCATCCCCAGGAATTTATTATTCAGAATTAAGATTTTTATGTCAATACCGCATTGCATAATTGTTCCGAGTTCCTGTAAGGTCATTTGGAAACCGCCATCTCCGATAATAGCAATAACAGTACGGTCGGGAGCTCCCAACTTCGCACCTATCGCAGCGGGGAGCGCAAATCCCATGGTTCCTAAACCTCCACTGGTCACATTGCTTCGGGATTTGTTTAAGCGGGCATACCGGCAGGTAACCATTTGATGTTGACCCACGTCGGTTACAATAACTGCGTCTCCCTGAGTGAGCTCATTAAGGAGATTAATTGCTTCACCCATAGTTAATTCACCGGATTCAGGACGCAGTTCTGCATTGATTACCGCCTCTACTTCTTTGTCGGCATACTCCTGGAATTTATTCAGCCACTCTGAGTGAGTTTTTTCTTCAATTAACTTGGTCAGTGCAGGCAGTGTTTCCTTACAATCGCCCCATACCGGCACGGTAGTTTGAATGTTCTTGTCGATCTCTGCGGGATCGATGTCAAGATGAATAACTTTAGCCTGCCGGGCATATTTATCTAGTCTGCCAGTAACCCGGTCGTCGAATCTCATTCCGATTGCGATCATCACATCGCATTCATTAGTCAGTACATTCGGGCCATAGTTACCATGCATCCCCAGCATTCCTACATTAAGTGGATGATCGGTCGGAATAGCGCCTGCACCAAGTACTGTCCACGCAGAAGGGATACCACTTTTTTCAATAAATGCTTTAAATTCCTGTTCTGCTTCACCAAGGATCACGCCCTGACCCCAAAGGACGAAAGGCCTTTTTGCACTATTGATCAGCTCGGCGGCTTTTTGAATGTATTCATTCCTTATTATAGGCTTCGGCCGGTAGCTACGGATATAGTTACACGGGGTATAGCCTTTGAATTGAAATTGCTGGGTTTGTGCATTTTTTGTAATGTCAATTAACACCGGTCCCGGACGGCCGCTCCGGGCAATATAAAAAGCCTTGCTGATCACTTCCGGAATTTCATTGGCATCAGTGATCTGATAATTCCACTTTGTAACAGGAGTAGTTATATTAATCACATCGGTTTCCTGAAACGCATCGGTTCCTAAGAGATGAGCGAAGACCTGGCCGGTAATACAAACCAGCGGTGTGCTGTCGATCATTGCATCTGCCAACCCGGTAACGAGGTTGGTGGCACCCGGACCGCTTGTTGCGAAGACGACCCCCACTTTACCGGAAGTACGGGCAAAGCCCTGCCCTGCGTGGATACCTCCCTGCTCATGTCTGACCAGGATATGGTTGATTTTTCCCTTATAATCATATAAGGCATCGTAAATCGGCATGA
>CAZFQV010000266.1:0-3781 GCA_964521175.1 uncultured Sphingobacterium sp. | reverse complement strand
AATAATTGCGGTTGCGCGACGGTTATTTTTCCATTCGCTGTAATCAGCAACATCAGCTATCATCGCCCACAATAAAGGAATGGTAAGGCCATAAAAAAATCCATGTAATATTTGAGAAAGAAAAATTATTCCTACTGCTTTTGGCGGATAAAAAATAAACGCCAATATGAATAACGTAGAAATGAACAGGCAAATTCCAAACACATCTCTTTTGCCGTATTTATCTGCAAATCTTTTGGAAAGCATAATTCCGACAATCATAAAAATAATCCCGCCGGCAATGAGAATAGAATAAGCCCTAAAACCGCATCCGAAATACCCAAAGATTGCTGGATCGACGGGATCCGGGAGGCCCAGCTGGCGAAAGTAAGGCCATAGGCAAAGAACAGGGCACTGACCGCGATCCGGCTCTTACGTCGGCTCAGAGACTGCGGATTTGTAACCATAGCCGGAGTAGGTAAGTAAAAACATTGGTAATAAAAGAAAAAGCCGCCTAAAGGCAGCTTTTCTTTGTTTTTTCAAGATTAAACCTTGATCTCGACTTCCACCCCACTCGGCAACTCAAGCTTCATCAAAGCATCGACGGTTTTGGAGTTAGAGCTATATATATCCAGTAATCTCTTATAAGCACATAACTGGAACTGCTCACGCCCTTTCTTATTCACGTGTGGCGAACGTAATACTGTAAAGATCTTCTTTTCAGTTGGTAACGGAATAGGTCCGCTAACTACCGCACCCGTAGGCTTTACGGTCTTCACGATCTTCTCTGCAGACTTGTCCACCAGATTATAATCGTAGGATTTCAGTTTAATTCTGATTCTTTGGCTCATTGTTATTTGTTTATATCCTGAGTAAGAGCTATTGGTTACTCAAGGACCTTATTGTAAATATTGAATTAATTATCTGACAAAAGTTTCTAAGCGTTCGCCTTCTTACCCTTAACCTTAGCTACAACCTCATCCTGAACGTTCCTAGGTGCTTCAGCATAATGATCAAACTCCATAGTCGATGTTGCACGTCCGGAGGTGATAGTGCGCAGCTGAGTTACGTAGCCAAACATCTCTGAAAGAGGTACGGTTGCTTTGATGACCTGAGCGCCTGCACGGGTATCCATGCCTAATAATTGCCCACGGCGACGGTTCATATCCCCAATCACATCTCCCATATTCTCTTCCGGTGTAAGAATCTCGATTTTCATGATCGGCTCCATCAGCACTGGCTTACATTTTGGCAATGCCTCGCGGAATGCTGATTTTGCACAAATCTCAAAAGACAATGCATCGGAGTCAACTGCGTGGAACGAGCCGTCAATCAAACGAACTTTCATCCCCTGCAAAGGATAGCCAGCAAGCACACCATTTGCCATGGCTGCCTCGAATCCCTTTTGTACCGAAGGAATAAATTCACGAGGAATTGCACCTCCGGAAATTTCATTCACGAATTCAAGTCCGGCTTTACCTTCTTCACTTGGTGATATAACTACCTGTATATCAGCGAATTTACCACGTCCGCCAGTTTGTTTCTTATAAGTCTCCCGGTGTTGGGCAGTTCCTGTTATAGCCTCTTTATAGGCTACTTGCGGTGCTCCCTGGTTAACCTCAACCTTGAACTCACGTCTTAGACGGTCCATGATAATATCGAGGTGGAGCTCTCCCATTCCTGAGATTACTGTTTGACCTGTTTCCTCATCAGTCTGAACTCTGAAAGTCGGATCTTCCTCAGACAATTTCCCCAGAGCCATACCCAGCTTATCTACATCGGCTTGCGTCTTAGGCTCTATCGCCAGGCCGATAACGGGCTCAGGAAAGTTCATAGATTCAAGCACGATCGGATTTTTCTCATCACAAAGAGTATCTCCCGTTTTAATATCCTTAAATCCAACTACAGCCGCAATATCTCCTGCCCCAACGTTCGGGATAGGGTTTTGCTTATTGGCATGCATCTGGAAGATTCGGGAAATACGCTCCTTATTATCTGAACGTGTATTATAAACATAAGAACCTGCCTCTAGATTACCAGAGTAAACCCGGATAAAGCATAAGCGCCCAACGAAGGGGTCGGTTGCAATTTTAAATGCTAAAGCAGCAAATGGCTCCTTAATATCCGGTTTACGGGAAGTCTCTTCTTCAGTTCTAGGGTTATATCCAACAATAGCCTCAACATCCATAGGTGAAGGCAATAATTCCATTACATAATCGAGCATGGTTTGAACACCTTTGTTTTTGAAAGATGATCAACAAACCATCGGTACAATTTTGGCGTCAAGGGTTGCCTTTCTCAGAGCATCTAAAACTTCACGTTCTGTGATTGTGTCAGGAGCATCGAAGAATTTCTCCATGAGGCTTTCATCATATTCAGCTACAGCCTCGAGTAATTTCTCGCGCCACTCGGTTGCCTCTTCTATCATATCGTCAGGGATAGGCACTTCAGTGAAGGTCATTCCCTTATCATGCTCGTTCCAAATGATACCACGAAAGTTAATCAGGTCAACAACTCCTTTAAAGCCCTCTTCTGCACCTATGGGCAATTGCAGAGGTACAGCATGACTACCCAACATATCTCTCACTTGCTGTACAACCTTAAGAAAATCAGCTCCTGAACGGTCCATTTTGTTCACAAAGCCAATACGAGGTACGCTATAGTTGTTAGCCAGACGCCAGTTAGTTTCTGATTGCGGCTCCACGCCATCAACTGCGGAGAAAAGGAACACAAGACCATCCAGGACGCGTAATGAACGGTTTACCTCTACGGTAAAGTCCACGTGGCCAGGCGTATCAATGATGTTCATATGGTACTTCTGTTTCCTGTAAGTCCAGTCTACAGTAACCGCAGCCGAAGTGATTGTAATACCACGCTCCTGCTCTTGCGCCATCCAGTCTGTGGTAGCTGACCCCTCGTGGGTCTCACCCAGCTTATGATTTGTTCCTGAATAATAGAGAATACGTTCCGTAGTCGTGGTCTTTCCGGCATCGATGTGAGCGGCAATTCCGATATTTCTAGTGTATTTTAAGTCTCTTGACATTATATTGTTTCTGATTAGAATCTAAAATGAGAGAATGCCTTATTGGCTTCTGCCATTTTGTGAGTGTCTTCTTTCTTCTTCACTGCGGCTCCTTCCCCTTTAGAAGCCGAAATAATCTCTCCGGCTAATTTTTCTATCATCGTCTTCTCACCACGTTTCCGTGAATAATTGATCAGCCATTTCATCCCCAGGGCAATTTTGCGCTCCGGACGAACTTCTGTAGGCACCTGGAAGTTTGCTCCACCAACTCGGCGGGATTTCACTTCTACTGCAGGCATAACATTGTTCAAAGCCTTTTTCCAGGCCTCTAAACCGCTTTCACTAGTCTTTTTCTCTACCAGTTCAACAGCATTATAAAATATAGAATAGGCGATGGATTTTTTCCCATCGTACATCATATTGTTTACAAACCTGGTCACCATTACGTCGTTAAACTTTGGATCAGGCAGTAAGATTCTCTTTTTGGGTTTTGACTTTCTCATGTTGCTTTCCTCCGTTTAATTATTTCTTACCCTTAGCCGGCGCTGCCACCTGCCCTGGTTTTGGTTTCTTGGTTCCGTATTTAGAACGACGCTGGTTACGACCAGCAACACCTGAAGTATCTAAAGCGCCACGAATAATGTGATAACGTACACCGGGTAAGTCTTTAACACGACCTCCACGGATCAATACAATAGAGTGCTCCTGTAAATTGTGCCCTTCACCCGGAATATAAGCGTTCACTTCTTTTCCGTTGGTTAAGCGTACACGAGCTACTTT
>CAZFQV010000265.1:0-3796 GCA_964521175.1 uncultured Sphingobacterium sp. | reverse complement strand
TAAGTATGTACTTCAGGGCCGCCTATTTCAAAAGTTTTGTAATAGGTCTGTTTATTTAAAATGCTGTGTTGAAGATAATAAATGACATTACGTATTGCGATGGGTTGACATTTAGAGTTTAGCCATCGCGGCACAATCATAACAGGAATCTTCTCAGTCAGATCCCGGATGATCTCGAAGGATATACTGCCCGATCCTACAATGATACCCGCTTCGAAGATCGTATAGGCGATGCCTGATCTTATAAATACATCCTTGACGACTTTTCGTGCCATCAGGTGTTCAGAGAGATTTTGCTCATTGCTGATGCCGCTCAGATAAATGATTTGTTTGATGCGGGTAAGAAAGGCTACTAACACAAAACACCCTGCCGACCGTAATTCATATTCCTTCAGAGTAGTTGAGGTGTCTCCCAGTGAATGAATGAGATAGTAGGCAACATCGAATCGTTTATTGATAAAATTATGAATCGCATCTTCGGGCTTTAGGAAATCAAATTCTATGATGTGGATTTTGCCGAGCAAGTCAGCAGCAGGCTTAAACCGATTTTTGTCTCTGACTATGCAAGTTACCTCATGCCCAGACTCTACGAGAATGGGCAACAATCTCATGCCGATATACCCGTTCGCTCCTGTAAGTAAAATGTTCATGAGATTCTTCTTTTAGCCACCGATATGGATCATGCTGCGATTTTGGACTTTGGAAATATCTAAATCGCCGTCGATCGTGGTAGAATGACCGCCCAGCGCTTCTTCTTTTTCCCAGACACATTGTTTAATTAAAGGGACAATATCTTTCCCCTCTCTCATTGCGCTTAAAATATCTACTTCACCTTCAAAAAAGAGGCAATTCTTCATTTTCCCATCTGTGGTGAGTCTCAATCGATTACATCCACTGCAAAAAGGCTGAGTGATGGTACTGATAATCGCAAATGTTCCTTTATGCCCTGGAACTTTATACTTCATCGCTGTGTCATGTTTTCCATCCGGTACTTTAACGAAATCATATTTTAAGGCGATTAAATCCAGCATCTCCTGATGTCGAAAAACCTTTTGCCTGCTCCAGTGATTTCCTGAAAAAGGCATAAACTCTATAAATCGAACGTCAATTGGTTCCTGTTTTGTCCAGGTTATAAAATCCGTTAACTCGTCCTCATTCACACCCTTCATGACTACCATATTTACCTTGACATGAAATTGATTTTGCAATAATAGATCGATATTGTTTTTTACCTGATCAAACTCATCCCTGCCGGTAATTATTGAGGCTTTTCTGCGGCTCAAAGAATCCAGACTCACGTTGACTGACCTTATCCCAGCCTCATTGAAGGCGTTAATGTACTCATCAACGAACACCCCATTGGTGGTAATAGTTAGTTCAACAGGATATTTGGATAGACGCAGCATGATCTCCTTCGCATCTTTTCTCACCAGGGGTTCGCCGCCGGTAAGCCTGATTTTTTTGATGCCCTGCTGGACGAAAACACCGACGATAGCGTCGATTTCATCCGCTGACATTCTGTTGCCATGAGAAAAGTAGCCTTTAGGTAAATCAATCGGATTGCAATAAGTACAGCGCAAATTGCACTTGTCGGTAAGTGAAATCCGGAGGTAATCATGTATACGATTGAACTTATCGGCCAGCATACTCAGAGAGTTTATTTATAATATCATAAGTTAAAAAAGACCAGCTTGATCGTTAAAATCAGTCTGCATTATTCGCTTTTGGATGCGCCAGCCAGTTCAATTGAGAAGTACTTTTTCAATTGTTGAGTGATCTTATCATAGTCGCTTTTAGTTAAGTACTTATGTGCGAGAGGAAATACCACATTATCTTCTCTGAAAATATGTAAGCGTAATAATTCCACTAATGAAAGCCCTTGTTCTATGGCTATGTCCAGCAGAAGCGCATTGGAAACCGGATTAACAATACGTGAAGTAATGCCCATCAAACTGAAGGTAAGCGTAGCCAGTTCCATCATTTTTATATGATCGTTTTCCAGCATATCCACAGCGGTATCGGGAATAGGACCCCGGCCGTGTTCGCCATTATTTATCATCTGATCATGAATTGACGGAAATAGAACACGCTCTTCTTTCAGGTTGTGAACAACAATCTGATCATCCAGGTATTCAAAGAATTCACCCAGCTTTTTATTTCTTTCCCGATTGAGGCCTTCTTTCTTGATTTCAATCAAGGTGGCTTCTAAATCATCTATTTTGGTGAGGGTAGTCTTATGCTCATCCATGAAAAGCTGCAATACAGCATGCAGGTCATCGTAAGGGATTGGTTCTACACCCTGAGGCTTGTATGCGTCAGGAGGATCCATAGGGGAGTATACCTGAACATCGTCTGCATCTTTCTCAACGAACCTTTTGATGTAGTCCGACTTTTGATGGTCCTGATTTTTAAAAATATTATTCATAATGTTTGTTTAAGGTTAGGCTAAAAATTTTATTTTTCAATTTAAATGAGATCAGCAAAGTCGTACGATCAGACCCCATAGTTGAATTTTTTATTTTCAATTATTCTATATTTTATTCTGGTCAATTCTGAAACAAGAAATCGTACCAGCCCTGTAAAAGTGATGACCCAGGCTAAAAGAGCGATGTATATGAAAATCTCAAAAAAGTGATGTAGGAAAGGGATATGCAATGCTTTTGCCATACCAAAGGTGCATACCGCATACATCCCTTGTGGAAACACAGCCCCCCAGTATAAAGGGTCATATTTAAAAGGGTATCTTTTGTAAACATGGCGCCAAATAGCCAGGATAATAAGCATGGGTATCCACCAGGTGCCTGTTGCCCAATAAAAGACGGTGAATCCTTTTAGAAAAGGCAACAAGGACTCCAGAAAGGGTGCGTCCGGGGCATTAATGATCAGTACGGATCCGCCAAGCCCGGAGATAGCCATGGCTCCCATATTTATCCAATAAGGCGGAGCGAGATCATCGGGGGAAAATTTAAAGAACGTATAGCGATAGAAAATAAGAGAGATCATCCAGATATAAAACATGCCTCCCCATAACCACATGGAAAGGGCAAAAAAATTAATTTCTATTCGGTAAGGTTGGTCTATATGAGCAGCGATTAAAGCGCTGAGTATAGAAACGGATTGTGTTGCAACGATGGCAGTGAGCCAGCCACCGGTAATACCCTTGTCTAGGGTTGGCTTATCCTGTTGGGTGGTCAGCGTGGTGAAAATGGTGTAGGTTAAGAATAGCCATGACAGAATTCCGAAAATGAGCAGCGATACAGCCACGGAGAAAAAATCGAAGATAGTAATGTATTGAATGCCTAGCACGCACGTTCCGGCAACAGAGGTAAAGAATCCGGGTCCTTCCAGATGACTGGTAAGGTCGCGTTTTAGAAATGGGTAAAACCAGATCAGACGGAGGATAGTTAACATCCATAAAATGATAAAGAAAATATTGTTAAGAGCAAAAAGGAAAATAGCGATTCCCATCAGGTCCATCCGGAAGGCGCCAATAGAAATAATACCTGTAGCCATCACCAGGGCGAAGTAGGCGGGGGAAAGAGTCATTATTCTTGCCCTGAATTCCTCAGCCAGGATCCTGGATGTCGATAATTTGATATGATCACTAAGCTGTTCCATTCTTGGAAACATCAATCCAGGTTAAATTATTTAAATCAACGCAGCCATAACGATTATACAGTTTAAACTGGCTGTTCATTTTTTACTGTCTTTATCGCCGTGCGCTGCAACACAATACAAAGAACTGCCAAAACCGCAAGAAGCAGCCAGCAGGAAGTCCAGATGCCTGTAGACTTTA
>CAZFQV010000264.1:0-3830 GCA_964521175.1 uncultured Sphingobacterium sp. | reverse complement strand
GCACCACACCGCTTTACGTCCCAGGGAATACAGGATTCTATCCGCGAAGCAGGATTCGAACCGCAGTTAAGAACCCAACAATACGACTTTCGGGACTTGCCGGAAGTGCTTGAACAACAGTTTATTACGTATTAGAGTCATTTTAGATTTACCGTTCGCTCAGTGAGATTCATTTTAATGAAAAAAACTTATACATTGGTATAGGGATTTAACTATTATATTATGTCTCTCAATGCAATCATTGTAGATGATGAGGAATATGCTAGACAGAGTCTTTATTTTCTCATCGGAGAATATTGCCCCGAGGTAAAGGTAACCGGGATTGCTAAGTCTGTAGCTGAGGCAAGAAAGTTCCTCAGAGCAGCCAGGATTGATCTCGTCTTTCTGGACATTGCTATGCCCGTCGAAGATGGCTTCAACCTGCTGCCCGACCTTAAGAAAAATCTCATCTCTGTAATTTTTACTACTGCCTTTAATCAATATGCAATAAAAGCCATCAGGGCAAGTGCGCTTGATTACTTACTAAAGCCGATCGATATCCAGGAATTACAAGATTCCATTAAGAAGGCTTCAGAACTTCAATGCCAGAACAGTAAAGTTATAGATGCGTCTGACAATGAGGCTTTGTTTACTAGTTTGGAAGAAAATCTTAACGAATTCAGGAAGATTCGTAAAATCAATTTACCCCATGCTAATGGATTCCACGTTTTGAATATCAGTGAGATACTCTATGTTCTCGCCGATAGCAATTATTCCATTTTTTATTTAGAAAAAGGAGGAAAGATCGTTGTATCCAAACATCTGAAAGAGTATGAAAATATTCTGGAGGGGGATGATTTTTGTCGGATTCATAAATCGACGATGATTAATCTAAGGCATCTCATCACGTATTCAAACAGAAACGGACTTACCGTCAGGATGTCTGATGGCACCGTCCATAGTGTTTCCCGCCGACGCTCATCAGGATTTATGGAAACCGTAAAAGAGATATTTAAAAAATAAGCAGGGAGCCTTATATATACCTTTAAGATAACATTTGTGATGGCGAGTATTTTATAATACCGGGCGTTTTTCTATCCGCAAGAACTCCGTGCCAAATAGAGTGTAAAGCTGTTGCTGGAAGTATGCTGATGCGGTGGGTGAGACCCATAATTTCCGAACCTATTTGTCTTAAAGCGACTTGAAATTCATGTAAGTGCAATAGACTTCCGATTAATCGTTAAGATTATGAAAAAGAATGATTCTCAGCACCTTAATTACATTCTTGGCTGCTTTCTCTTGGGCTTTATGGTTATCGGGGCGCTCACGTTATTCTCGGCTGGTTTAAAGATCAAGGCAAAGCACGACACAAACAATAGAATGGACTCATTGACTGTAGTCAACCTGCATAAAGAAGCATATTTATGCCGCCTGGAAGATCCTCGCCGAACACTTTTCCTGGAAGATGAAGCTCTGAGAATTGCAAAAAGAATTAAATACAAACACGGTATAGCTGATGCCTATAGAATTAGGGGAATGGGCTTTTCATCTCTCAATAACGACTCTTTAGCGGAATTAAACTACCTCAACGCATTGCGGTATTATCAGGAACTGAATGACAAGAAAAGCGCAGCCGGGATATATAATAATATGGGCAATCTGCATAAAAGCGGAGATCTTACAAAGGCTCTACATTTTTTTAACCGATCGCTCTGTATATCCGAGGAGTTAAATGACCAAAACCTGCTTGCCGTTATTTACTATAATCTCGCAGTGATTTATTTGCGAACAGCTGAATTTAATAAGTCACTTTACTTTTTTGAAAAGAGTCAAGATGTTTTTAGACAAAGGAACGATACCACATCTTTGCTAAGGGCTCTGCGAGGTGTGGGTATGGCTCATCTTCGTTTAAATAATGTGCGAGAGGCTAAGATAGTACTGTTGAAAACAATGGATGAAGCAAAGAGATACAAGATCTATTCTGTATTAGCGGATTGTTATTTGACTTTATCACAGCTGTACATACAACAAGGACAATTTGATTTGGCTGAACGATCCATCACCAGGGGAATATCGTATTCGATAAGGTTGAAAGACCGAAAGCGGTACAATTATTTTATTCATGAGTCGGTTCAATTAGGGAGAAAAAATGGGGACTTTGAAAAAGCTTTAAGTCATTTAACAGTTATCTATAAATATGACAGTACGCTACTTAATAAATTTCAAACAGAGAATAAAGGAATAACCTCCAGACACATTCTTCAACAACTGAAGATTCAGGAGAGCGAACTCCTGATAGCTCGTCAGAAATACAGGGAGGCCAGATTTATATATTTAATTGTATTAATCATCATTGTGTTCCTGATAAGTGCACTTATCATTATCGTCATCTATTTTATAAAGGAAAAGCGCAGAAGAACTCGGGAACTGGTTATTCAGAACGATATTACGGAGCTGAAACAAAGGGCACTTCAGGCAATGATGAATCCTCATTTTGTTTTTAATGTCATGAATTCTATTCAGCATTTCCTGAACATGTCTGATTCTGCCACTGCAAATAGAATTTTGGTAAGATTTGCGCGACTCGCGAGAAAGCATCTGGAGATATGCATGAAAAGTAAGATTACACTACAAGAGGAAATTATTTATCTGCGATTTTATTTGTCGCTTGAGAAGATTCGATTTATCAATAAAATGGACTTCAGCATCACGGTAAGCAATGATGTGGACACGGACGATATTCTAATTCCTTCCATGCTCATTCAGCCGTTTATTGAAAATGCGATATGGCATGGATTAATGCCTAAAGAAGAGAATGGCTATATTCATATTAATTTCAGCCTGGCAGAAGAGGAACTGATTGTCAGCATTATTGATAATGGAATAGGACTGCTGAATTCTGAAAAACTAAAAAAGCAAACCTATATCAGTAGGGGCATTTCTCTGATTAAGGAAAGAGTTTCCCTGCTCAACAAACTGAATGGCCGATCCATCTTCATTTTTCAGCAGCAAACCGGGAATGCCGGAACTGAGGTGTTAATCAGGATTCCAGCCTGAGATGTAAAGAGATCTATAACTTATTTTGTTATTGATATTTTCCTCGATTTTTCATATATTTGCCCCGCAAGTAATCACCCACAATTATTTGCCATGCAACTCGATCCCAAAAAATTCGTATCCGAAGGTCTTACCTACGATGACGTCCTTTTAATCCCCGCTTACTCTGAAGTTCTACCGCGCGATGTAGACACGAGTACCTATTTCACGAAGAAGATTAAGCTCAATATTCCCGTCGTTTCTGCTGCAATGGACACAGTTACCGAATCTGAAATGGCTATTGCCGTGGCTCAGGCTGGTGGACTCGGAATGCTGCATAAGAACATGAGCATAGCGGCCCAGGCGGATGAGGTGCGTAAGGTAAAGCGCTCTGAAAGCGGAATTATACTCGATCCGGTTACCTTAAATGAAGATGCGCTGCTTGCTGATGCATTCCAGATCATTAAGGAATACAGAATAGGGGGGATCCCGGTGATAGACAGCGACCGTAAATTAGTGGGTATCATTACAAACCGTGACCTGCGTTTCCAAAAAGATATGGGCCGGGCAGTTCGTGATGTAATGACTAGTGAGAATCTGATAACGGCTCCTGAGGGTACCACTTTACCTCAGGCTGAGGAGATTCTCCAGAATTATAAAATCGAAAAATTGCCCGTAGTAGATGATAATTACCGGCTCAGGGGATTGATTACCTTTAAGGATATACAGAAATTTAAGAATTTTCCCAATGCCTGTAAAGATGAGCAAGGCCGCCTGAGAGTGGGTGCGGCCGTGGGCGTTACGTCCGACACGCT
>CAZFQV010000263.1:0-3833 GCA_964521175.1 uncultured Sphingobacterium sp. | reverse complement strand
TGGATAGAGCAACGGTTTTCTAAACCGTCGGTCTCAGGTTCGAATCCTGATGGGCGTACCATTTTCCGAATTTGAAAAGCCTGTTCATGACGAGTGACAGGCTTTTAATTTTTAGGTATATACGAGCAGCTTCGAGAGTTTCGCTCAGCGCTCAAGGAGCGCTTTCGGGAGGAAACCTGGGGATCAGTGCCCCGAGCGCCGTAGCAGGCAAATACTTTACGGTTTTTCGTATGTTTACTGGTCAAGATGTCGTATTAAATTACCCTGAAACACAGTCTGAGAACGAATGGATACATTAGAAATCCTGATCAGTATTCGGAAAATCGTCCGATCAATCAATCTGGAGTCCAAGAAAATTGAAAAGGAGTTTGATATCAGCATCCCACAGTTGCTTTGTCTGTGTCATTTGAGTCGCTGTACTTCATATCAGACCACAGTCAGCAATCTTATGGCTTTGCTAAGCCTCAATTCAAGCACCGTAACTGGCATAGTAAACCGTCTGGAGAAAAAAGGTTTGGTAGCTCGATTACCCAAACAGGGCGACAAAAGAGTTACTTATGTAGCGCTTACCGCCGGGGGATTGAAGCTGGTAGAATCGAACCCAAATGTTCTACACAACCAATTGACTTCAAAAATAGGTGCCCTACCCGCTGAAACTCAGGAAATGATCGGGAAGTCTTTAAGACTGATAATTTTAGCATTGGATATCAATGACTTAGATGCATCACCTATGCTTACTATAGAAGAGCCCATTCATCCTGCATCCTGACCGTTTTCTCTTTTTTCATAATAGATTTTGACTATAAAGTAAATTTTACTTAAATTTGCGAAATGTTCTACAGAACATATCTTATATAACTATACGTTATCTTTTACGACAGAACTTGTTTCTTCTGAGATTAAAGCGAAGAATATCTGTTAAACAAATACTCAAATAATGAATTATTCTAAAGACGAAATTACTCTCATTAATGAAGCTGAAAAGGTTTCTGATTTACCTGATAATATCCTACGGGGCATCGACCTAATGAATGAAACGCTCATCCCCACAACCGATAAAGAAGCGGTGGATTATGATAGCTTAAAACACCGAAATTTTTTGAAGGGACCGTTCTGGCAGAAGATCCCGGCATTTAGTCAGGTGACCGAGGAAGAATTCATGGATACTAAGTTCCAAAATAAGAATACCGTAAAAAAAGTAGCAGAACTTCGCAGCTTATTGGAAGGCCTGATAGATGAAAAATTTCTAAAAGACGTTGAAGATGGGATGGCCGAGGCCCCAATGAATATCAGGCTATCACCCTATATCATAAGCTTGATCGATTGGAATGATCCATACAACGACCCCCTTCGAATTCAATTTTTGCCGGTTTCTCTTACTAAAATAGCAGACCATCCGAAATTGACCTTAGATTCACTACACGAGCAGGACGACTCCCCTGCTTCAGGTTTGGTACACCGTTATCAGGATAAGGCGCTTTTCCTTCCGCTCGATGTTTGTCCGGTTTATTGCCGCTTTTGCACCAGAAGCTACGCCATAGGAAGTGACACCGATTCAGTAAGTAAAATGAACTTCAAACCGGTTCCAAAAAACTGGTACGGCGCGTTTGCCTATATTGCCTCCAGGCCTGAAATTGAAGATATTGTCATCTCAGGAGGAGACGCCTATATGCTCGTGCCAGAGAGGATCAGACAAATTGGTGAGACCCTATTGGAAATCCCACATATCCAGAGAATCCGTTTCGCAACTAAAGGACCGGCAGTAATGCCAATGAAGATCCTTACAGAAACCGCATGGACTGACGCCCTTGTGGACATGGTTAATCTTGGCAGAGAAAAAGGGAAAGAAGTAGCGCTGCACACGCACTTCAATAGCATTAACGAAATTACAGACATTACGCGTCAGGCGATGCTTCACCTCTTCCAGAGGGGTGTTAAAGTCAGGAATCAAAGTGTGTTAATCAGGGGCGTGAATGATACGGCTGAGAAGATGATCCAGCTGGTACGTCAGCTATCCTATATGAATGTGCAACCGTACTATGTGTACCAGCACGATATGGTTCAGGGCACGGAAGATTTGCGCACTAGCGTAGCCGAAACTCTGGAAATAGAGCGTGCTGTGAGAGGGGTGACAGCAGGTTTTAATACGCCAACGTTTGTAACGGATGCCCCTGGTGGCGGAGGAAAACGAGGTGTGCATAGCTATGATTACTACGACAGAACGACCGGCATCAGTGTATACCGTAGCCCGAGCGTCGATGATCAGAAGCTTTATCTGTATTTCGATCCAATCCACACGCTGCCGGTTGAAGGACAAAAAATGTGGGAAGATGAGTCATTGCATGACGACCTTGTGCAAAATGCGGTTAATGCCTCTGGTTACAAGCATTTAACGGTGGTAAGCTAAACTGAATTTCACTCCATTGCTGCTCACTGTAAGTCCAGCATAGCCAGGCTATTCAACTTTCATACGCTACCAGATGCACATTATAGACTATATAATTTTCGGGGTTTATTTCCTGATACTACTCGGAATTGGCTTTTACTTCTATTTGAAAAATGAAGACCTCGAAGATTATTTCGTTGGGGGAAGATCGATTTCTGCTACCCATGTGGGACTTTCGATCGTTGCGACCGATGTAGGGGGAGGTTTTTCCATTGGTCTGGGCGGCCTGGGCTTTACCATGGGACTTTCAGGCAGTTGGCTCCTTTTCACCGGTCTGATCGGTGCCTGGATGGCCGCAGTGCTTACGGTGCCTAAACTGAAGCAATTGGACGCAAAGGTTGGCCTACTTACATTTCCGGATTTTTTAGCACTTAAGTATGGAAAAAAAGTAGCCTTAATCGCAGCCATCATATCCTGTATAGGCTATCTTGGCTTTACGGCCGGACAAATTCTGGCTGGTGCGAAGCTGGCTGCTGGAAGCGTATTTTCAGACGTGTCTGTCATGGAACCTCTGGCCTTCTCCCTGCTTATTATGGCCGGTATCATTATTTTTTATACGGTACTGGGTGGTATCAAGGCAGTAATCTATACCGATACGGTACAGTGGATTGTACTTTTATCGGGACTTCTTTTACTGGCGGTTCCTTTTGCCTATCATAAGCTTGGCGGTTGGAACGTTATTAAAGCAGCCTTGCCCCCCTCTCATTTCTCCCTCACCAATATATCACTGGTCACGGCGATCAATTGGGCATTTGTGATCATACCGATCTGGTTTATCGCTATGACGCTTTACCAGCGGGTATATGCCTGTAAGAATGTTAAAGAGGCAAAGAAGGCTTTTTACATTGCCGGAATATTTGAATATCCGATCATGGCGTTTTTAGGTGTGACTCTTGGGATGATGGCCAGGGTAGCTTTTCCGGCCAGTGATCCGGAGATGGCCTTGCCCAGGCTACTCGGACATGTGCTTCCTATTGGGATTTCCGGATTTGTGCTAGCCTCCTATTTTTCGGCGGTGATGTCGACGGCAGATAGTTGCCTGATTGCCTCGTCAGGTAACCTGACCAATGACATATGGATGAAATTATCCAAAAAAGACAGATCAACCAAACGAATTATCCTTGTTTCTCAGCTTGCAACGCTCGGGATTGGCATTCTGGCCTACGTGTTGGCGAACAGCTTCACTTCGGTGCTTGCTGTCATATTGCAGGCTTACGGATTCATGGTATCGGGCCTGCTTATCCCCACATTAGTGGCTTACTTCTCGAAGAAAACGGACGAGAGAGCAGCCATTATCAGTATGATTGGAGGAGGTGGCTTTACGCTTTTTGCAATTTTCATGAGCTTCGAGATGCCCTACGGACTGGAACCAACCATATTTGGAATC
>CAZFQV010000262.1:0-3848 GCA_964521175.1 uncultured Sphingobacterium sp. | reverse complement strand
TAAAATCGTTTGCTGAGCAATTAGTAAACTTAACAGTAAAAGAAGTTAACGAATTGGCTCAGATCTTAAAGGATGAGTATGGTATTGAGCCTGCAGCAGCAGCAGTAGCAGTAGCAGGCCCGGCCGCTGGTGGCGACGCTCCGGCAGCAGCAGCAGAGCAAACAGCTTTCGATGTAATTTTGAAAGAAGCTGGCGGTTCTAAATTAGGTGTGGTTAAATTGGTTAAAGATCTTACAGGCTTAGGTTTGAAAGAAGCTAAAGACCTGGTTGACAGCGCACCAAAGGAAGTTAAAACAGGAGTGGACAAAGCAGAAGCTGAAGCCCTGAAGAAACAACTTGAAGAAGCCGGAGCTACTGTTGAGATTAAGTAAGCTCAGCTCATAAATTATCGTATTAGACTCCGGTTTTCGCCGGGGTCTATTGCTGTTTGTATTATACCCATTTGATGCATGGCTTTCATCTCCGCCTGTCGGAAAAATAAGCCGAAGTTTATTTACTAAACTAAATTCTCAGTCCCTTGGCAAACAAAATTAAGCAAAAAGAAAGAGTAAATTTTGCGACCAGCAAACATGTGATGGATTATCCTGACTTTTTGGATGTCCAGTTACAATCTTTCAGGGAATTTTTTCAATTGGAAACTACCTCAGACAACCGTCACCAAGAGGGTCTGTTTAAGGTTTTCTCTGAAAACTTTCCGATCTCTGATTCAAGAAATATCTTCGTCTTAGAATTTCTTGATTACTTCATTGATCCACCGCGTTATGATATACATGAGTGTATCGAGCGTGGTTTAACTTACAGTGTACCGTTGAAGGCTAAGCTCCGCTTATCCTGTAATGATGCAGAGCATGAAGATTTTGAAACCATAGTCCAGGATGTTTATCTGGGAACCATCCCTTATATGACTCCGAAAGGAACTTTCGTAGTAAATGGTGCCGAGCGTGTTATTGTATCGCAACTTCACCGTTCTCCGGGTGTGTTTTTTGGCCAGAGCCGTCACACCAATGGAACCAAGCTATATTCAGCACGGATAATACCATTTAAGGGTTCATGAATCGAATTTGCAACCGACGTAAATAACGTCATGTAACCTTATATCGACCGTAAAAAGAAATTCCCGGTAACTACCCTCCTTAGAGCGATTGGTTACGATTCTGATAAAGACATCCTGGAGTTGTTCGAACTTGCCGATGAGGTTAAGGTCAGCAAATCAGGTCTAAAAAAAGCAGTAGGTCGTAAGCTTGCCGCCAGAGTGTTGAAAAAGTGGGTGGAAGATTTCGTGGATGAAGATACCGGCGAAGTAGTTTCTATTGATCGTAATGAGATCATCATGGAACGCGAAACCGTTTTGGAAGAAGAGCATATCGATATGATCATCGAAGCTGGTGTGAAAACCGTCATCCTTACGAAAGATGATGCGGTGAACAGCGGTGATTATACCATTATATATAATACCCTACAAAAGGATACCTCGAACTCGGAAAAGGAAGCAGTAGAGCATATCTATCGCCAGCTGCGTAATGCGGAACCACCTGATGAGGAAACCGCCCGCGGTATCATTGATCGCTTGTTCTTCTCCGATAAGAGATATGACTTAGGTGATGTAGGACGTTACCGGATTAATAGAAAGCTTAAGCTGACTACATCCGTAGAAACGAAGGTTCTTACCAAGCAAGACATTATAGCGATAGTCAAATATTTGATCAAGCTGATTAATTCAAAAGCAGAAGTTGATGATATTGATCACTTATCAAACCGACGTGTACGCACCGTTGGCGAGCAATTATATGCCCAG
The DNA here is from genome assembly GCA_964521175.1 of uncultured Sphingobacterium sp. GTDB lineage: Bacteria > Bacteroidota > Bacteroidia > Sphingobacteriales > Sphingobacteriaceae > Daejeonella. The sequence goes on along the minus strand of CAZFQV010000262.1, from coordinate 2,053 downwards.
TTTGGCGTAGGTTTAGCGCGTATGGCACGTACTATCCGGGAGCGGATGAATATTCGCGACAATGAAGTGTTTACTCCCACGGACCTGATTAATGCGCGTACCTTGTCCTCTGTGATCAATTCGTTCTTTGGAACGAACCAGTTATCACAGTTTATGGATCAAACCAACCCACTTGCGGAAATCACTCATAAACGCCGTCTTTCAGCCTTAGGCCCCGGCGGTCTGTCGCGTGAGCGTGCAGGTTTTGAGGTGCGTGACGTACACTATACTCACTACGGTCGGTTATGTACCATTGAGACACCGGAGGGACCGAATATCGGACTGATCTCGTCACTCTGTGTTCATGCCAAGATCAATAATCTTGGATTTATTGAGACCCCATACCGTAAAGTAGAAAACGGCAGGGTAGTGGTGGAAGAACCGGTAATCTATCTTTCTGCGGAAGATGAGGAAGGTAAAACCATTGGCCAGGCAAGTGCAGAATACGATAATAAGGGTAATTTCCAGACCCAGCATATTAAAGCCCGTTATGAAGGCGACTTCCCGGTAATTGAACCGAACAAGCTCGATTTAATGGACATTGCGCCTAATCAGATTACCTCTATTGCAGCATCGTTAATTCCATTCCTGGAACATGACGATGCCAACCGGGCACTGATGGGATCGAACATGCAGCGGCAGGCGGTACCTTTACTTCAACCTGAAGCGCCAATTGTCGGTACCGGTCTTGAAGGTCGGGTAGCACGTGACTCACGTACATTAATCAATGCCGAAGGTACCGGAGTGGTGGAGTATGTAGATGCAAATGAAATTCGTATCCGCTACGAGAGAAATGACGATGACGTACTTGTCTCCTTTGAAGGAGAAGTGAAATCTTATCGTCTTATTAAATTTAAGAAGACAAATCAGAGTACCTGTATTAACCTGAAGCCTATCGTAAGAAAAGGTCAGAAGGTTGAAAAAGGACAGGTTCTATGTGAGGGTTACGCCACACAGGACGGAGAACTGGCACTGGGTCGGAACCTTAAAGTGGCATTTATGCCTTGGCAAGGGTTCAACTTTGAGGATGCAATTGTGATCTCAGAACGGGTGGTATCTCAGGATATATTCACTTCGCTCCATATTGAGGAATTTGAATTGGAGGTGCGTGATACCAAACGTGGTGAGGAAGAGCTTACTCCGGATATCCCTAACGTTTCCGAAGAAGCAACCAAAGATCTGGATGAGAATGGCATTATTCGTGTCGGTGCCGAGATCAAAGAAGGTGATATCCTGATTGGCAAGATCACACCGAAAGGCGAGTCAGACCCTTCACCGGAAGAAAAGCTTCTGAGAGCAATCTTCGGCGACAAAGCCGGTGATGTAAAAGATGCCTCTTTAAAAACTCCTCCGTCTATTCATGGGGTGGTTATAGATTCGAAACTCTTCTCACGTGCAAAGAAAACCACGAAACAAGAAGAAAAAGATCTGATTGAGAAGTTAGACGCAGCCCATAATAAAGCCGTTAAAGAGCTGAAGGATACCCTGATAGATAAACTATTTACCATCGTAAATGGCAAAACCTCCCAGGGTGTATTCAACGTTTATAAGGAGTTGCTGGCAGCGAAGGGAGTGAAGTTTACTCAAAAGATCCTTTCAGAATTAGAATACGCGAACATTAACCCTACTAAGTGGACTACAGATGAAGATAAGAACGAGCTGATTAAGCAAACACTTCACAATTATAACATTAAGCTCAATGAAGAGCTTGGTGCATACAAGCGTGATAAATTTGCAATTAGCGTAGGTGATGAACTTCCATCAGGAATAGTACAGATGGCTAAGGTTTATGTAGCTAAAAAGCGTAAGCTGAAAGTTGGAGATAAGATGGCTGGACGTCACGGAAATAAAGGGATTGTTGCCCGTATCGTTCGTGACGAAGATATGCCATTCCTCGAAGACGGTACTCCGGTAAACATCGTGTTGAACCCACTTGGGGTACCTTCACGTATGAACATCGGTCAGATTTACGAAACCATCCTTGCATGGGCTGGTCTGAAACTCGGCCGCCGCT
>CAZFQV010000261.1:0-3881 GCA_964521175.1 uncultured Sphingobacterium sp. | reverse complement strand
CTGGCATCATACTCACATACTTCTCCAGCCGCCTGGTCCAATCTTTGTCCTTAACCAGAACATAACTTTCAAAAGCCGCCCGAGCATTTAGCAAGCCATCCTCATAATTTTCTATAGGGCCGATAATGATATCCAAACTATTGTTTTTCATATCCATCCAGGCATAATCACTAGCTGTGTAGTTGTCTGTTAATAAGGCATCTGCCCGAAGTTCCAGATACTTTTTCAACTCTGGATCATCGGCTAAATCTGCAGCCTGCTTCAGTAAATCAGAGGCTTTCCGAAGGTCATTCTTAAAAAAAATATGATAAGGAATGGAAATCAACTTCCCCGAAGGATCTCTGCGAATCATAGAATACATTCCTCGTTTGTCTTGCACATCCGATTTGTCCAACTCGTCCTTAGTCATATCAGGGGGGTAAAAACCCGATCCTGCAGGCTTAGGTCCTACACCACTTACGAAGGGCTTATTGTTATTCAAACGATCCCAGGGGCCGTAATTAATCTTTATAAAATCCCGGGTATTCTGATCATGGACGGCAGCGATCAAGCTATCACGCTGCGGATATACCTGAGTCCAAAAAAGCTCATCCATAACCTGAGCTGCCTCAATGAGTAGTGGAAGCATCTTCTGTTCATTTTCAGTAAGCCTTTTAGTGTCAGTCTCAAGTTTCACCTTAGCATAAATTGGCAATCTCTCGGCTACGTAGGTTTGCAAACTTTCCTTTGACTCCAGCTCCTTATCAGTGCCCGGACTGCATGAACTTAATATAGACCCGAATACTATTGCAATAAAGGCCTCTTTAAATCTCATTTTCATATGATATTGAATAACTGTGTTGGTTTCTTTGTTAATCACCGGATTTTCATGTCCGATTATAATTAGATTTGTAAATTTACAGATATCCTTAGGCATCTGTTCTTTCAATTCACTTTCATTTGAAATATTTTTTCTTATCTCCACTTCTGTTATTGGCCTTTCTCGGCAACTTACGTGCGCAGGATAATTTCACCATAAGCGGTATAATTATCGATTCGCTTTCAGGGGAGAGTCTGATCGGAGTCAACGTAAAATTCGGCAAGATGAATGTCTACGAGACCCGAACAAATGCCTATGGGTTCTACTCCTATAAGCTGCCGCCGGGTGACTATACGATGTCCATAAGTTATGTGGGGTATGAACCCCAAATAAAGGAAATCGTCGTTAGTGCAGATATGCGACTTGATATCAGCCTTGTCGCTGCTAACATGATTGAAGAGGTCATTATTTCTTCTCAGAAGAGAGATGAAAATGTAAGCAGCGCACAAATGGGCTTAGCCAGGATTAACCTGAGTGAGATCGGTAATATACCCGTCCTTTTTGGCGAACGCGACGTGCTCAAAACGCTACAGCTACTGCCAGGTATAAAATCTGCAGGTGAGGGCGATAGCGGATTCTTCGTGCGTGGTGGCTCCACAGATCAAAACCTTATTTTGCTGGACGAAGCTCCTGTATATAATGCTTCCCATCTACTGGGTTTCTTTTCGACATTCAATTCGGATGCGATAAAGGATGTTAGCGTATTTAAGGGCGGAATGCCCGCTCAATATGGCGGCAGACTATCTTCAGTACTTGATATAAGGATGAATGACGGCAACAAAAAAGAATATACTGCAGAAGGAGGGGTAGGCCTGATCTCGTCAAGATTAAAACTGGAAGGACCTCTTGTAAAAGATCGCAGCTCTTTTATGGTTAGTGGTAGAAGAACCTATGCGGATATCTTCCTGGGCCTAGCAAAGGACACCTCAATCCGTAATAATACGCTATATTTTTATGATCTCAACGCCAAGGCCAATTATCAGCTTGATGGAAAAAATACGCTATATCTTTCCGGATACTTCGGCAGAGATGAGCTCGGGCTGAATCAGTCCTTCGGTTTTGGCTGGGGAAACACTACAGCCACATTGAGATGGAATCATTTATATAATAACCGACTTTTCTCTAATACCTCCCTTATTTACAGCAACTACAACTATGTCATTGAAAATCTTATTTCGGAGAATAACTTCCGCGTAAGTTCTTCGATCCGTGATCTTAATTTGAAACAGGATTTTCAGTTGTCAATAAACAACAGCCATAATCTACGGTTCGGATTAGATGTGATCAATCATAGCATCGCACCGGGTAGCATTACTTCTGCACCGGGTTCAAGTATCAACCAGGAAACTATTGAGAAGAGAAAAGGAAATGAAACCTCTATCTATCTTTCTGATGAATGGGAAGCCGGTGAAAGACTAAATATTGTATACGGAGTACGAATAAGTGCCTTTTTTCCAATGGGGCCGGGAACTTTCAACAACTACGATGCACAGGGTAACGTCTTGGTTACCAAAACTTATGGGAGCGGAGAATCCATAATCAGTTATTTAAATGCCGAACCCCGTCTGTCGGCAAGCTATCTTCTGAATCCGTCAGTCTCCCTGAAAACTTCATACACCAGGAATGTACAGAACCTCCACCTAATGTCTAATTCGACCTCCAGTCTGCCCACCGATCTCTATGTTATGAGCAGCCTCAATGTTAAGCCTGAAATAGCCGATCAGCTGGCCGTAGGATACTTTAGAAATTTTAAGCAAGATCAATATGAGCTTTCTGCTGAGCTATATTACAAAACTATGCAGAACCAGATCGACTATCGCAGCGGGACCGACCTTCGCGGAAATAACAATGTTGAGGCAGACCTGCTTTATGGCCAGGGGAGAGCTTATGGCATGGAATTGTATCTTAGAAAAAAATCAGGCCGCTTCAGCGGATGGATCGGTTATACACTTTCAAAAACGGAACGAAGTTTCGACGATATTGAAAATGGCCATTGGTTTTATGCGCGACAAGACCGTACGCATGACTTTTCTCTGGTCGGCATTTATAAACCAGGGGGAAGATGGATATTCTCCTCTACCTTTGTCTATAGTACCGGAAATGCTGTGACATTCCCCGCAGGCAAATACCTGCTAAATAATCGGACTTACTTTTACTATTCTGCCCGCAATTCCGATCGTATGCCAGACTATCATCGTCTTGATCTGGCTGCCACTCTGGAGGCCCGCCCGGACAGCAAACTGCACTCAAGTTGGTCTTTCGGTCTTTATAATTCTTACAATCACAAAAATGCTTATGCTATTGAATTCCAGGATGACCCTGATATACCCGGTAAGACCCAGGCTGTACAAACCAGCCTTTTTGGCATAATCCCTTCAATAACCTGGAATTTTAAGTTTTAAAATGAGGAATCGCATATCACCCCGTCATAGAATACAACTAAATATGTCAGGCCTGTTCATTGTCATCATGAGCCTGACTGCCTGTGAAAAAATCATCGTTCCTGAATTACAAACTGCAGATCCGAAGGTCGTCATTGAAGGAAGTATTACAAATCGTTTTGATAATCATACGGTGAAAATTTCCAGAACGATAATGTTCGACCAAAAAACTGTTTTCAATGGGGTACGCGGTGCGAAGGTCACTGTGACAACATCAAACGGCCAGGTTTTTTCTTTTACTGATACCGATGACGGAATATATCGTAGTCCCCGTTTCAAAGGTCTTCCAGGTACAACATATAGCTTGAAAGTAGACCTAGAGGGGCACACCTATAGGGCAAGTTCTACTATGCCCCGGGAGGTTCCGGCAGATTCTATCGTGTTCAAAAAAATTACGGTATTTGGGAAAGATTACGTCTATCCTGCTGTGTATTACGTAGATCCTCCGGGAGAACAGAACCAATATAGATATCTGGTAAAAGTGAATCATCAATTCAAGAGCGATCAGGTCATTGACGACCGATTCAGTGATGGAAATTCCACCTCGGATATGATCAGGCTAGACGACGGGGTCTTGAGAG
>CAZFQV010000260.1:417-3909 GCA_964521175.1 uncultured Sphingobacterium sp. | reverse complement strand
CAAACATAAAAAGCAATTTTTGAACGGGAGCCGCTAACTCACAGGAAATGAACGGGTAAAAATGATTGAATCGGCTTTTTACCGGGCAGGGAATTCAGGTTCTTCATCTTCTCGAGCCGTTTTGAAGCTGTTGAAACTGGGCTTTACAATACGTACGCTCCGTTTCGACAGGTCGATGCTGGCATTTAGCTCAAAACCCACGAGAATGATCAATGAGTTTAGATACAACCAGATCATAAGCACGATCAGGGTACCTATGGAGCCATAAAGCTTATTATAGTTACCAAAGTTGTTGATATAATAAGAGAAGCCCCAGAAGGTAAGTATTGCCAGAATGGTTGCCATCCAGGATCCCGCACTAAAGAACCGCCATTTTTTGGGATGCGCCGGACCGTACCGATATAATACGGATATCGTCACAAAATAGACAATTATGAGCATCACCCAGCGCACGATGCTCAACAGGTAGATCCAGAACACATCTTTGAAAATTAGCTCAGACTTGAGCCGGCTAAAGATAAACTCACCAATAGTCATGATCATAATCGCCAGAATCAGAGCAAGGGAAATTAAAAGAGTAAGATAAAGTGCTACCAGGCGCTGTTTAAGCCAGGGCCGGCTTTCTGTAATCAGGGATGACTTATTAAACGCCTGCATCAGGTTATGAACTCCGTTGGTTGAAAAAAACAATGCAAATAAGAAACCGAAGGATAACAATTTCGAATTCTGATTACTCACAATATCCAGAAGGGTTAGCTTGACCGCATCGTATGCTTCCACAGGTAAAACCAGAGCTATTAAACTCATCAGCTGGTCTTGAAAATGAGCGATAGGGATATAGGGGATCAGCGTAAATAGAAATATGATGGCAGGGAAGATGGCCAGCATAAAGTTATAGGCCAGAGACGACGCTTTATTAGTCAATTCATCCTTGCCAATTTCCTGGAAAAAAAATGCAGCCACAGTGTATAGCGGTAAGGGGCTGAAACCAGGAAGAATCAGCACCTTGGTCCATTCAATCAATAGAAAATAGGGTCGGAATTTCAGAAGGAATTGATGAAGCCAGACCATTCTTTGTTTTAATTAAAATACACCTTAAGCATTTCCAGAAACTGTGCCGGTGGCAGGCAAGGCTTGTTTTTCTCTTTGTCCAGAAATACCAGCGTGGTTTCCCCGATATTGATCAGTTCTTCCTTTTCGTTATACAGCTCATAGGTAAAATGAATACGCAGGGAAGGCATGGATTCCATGATCACCTTCACCGTGATCTCTTCATCATAAAGAGCCGGCCTGATATATTTGCATTTTAACTCGGTAACAGGCATAATTATACCCGATTCTTCCATTGACCTATAAGTCATGCCCAGGTTCCTCAACATCTCTACCCGGCCAACTTCGTAAAATTCAGCATAATTTCCGTAATACATAAACCCCATTTGGTCTGTATCGGCATAACGGACACGTATTTTAACTGAATGGCTAAACATTATTTCTTGATATTCCTTTCATTTAACGCCTGCTGGAATTTACGCGCATTTACCTGATGTACCGCCAGCGTTTTGGCGAAATTATGATATCCCGAAAAGTCCTCCCTGGCACACATATACAGGTAATCATGATTCGAATAATTCAGAACGGCATCAATCGCGTTAATACTGGGCATAGCGATCGGCCCGGGAGGAAGTCCGGTTTTCAGATAGGTGTTATAGGGCGAATCTATTATAAGATGCTTATTCAATACCCTGCGGATGGAAAAGTCATGCGCTGCAAAGATCACCGTCGGATCGGCTTCCAGCCGCATCCCCTTTTTTAAACGGTTCATGTATAGTCCGGCAATAACCGGCATCTCTTTATCATGCAGCGCCTCCCCATCAACAATAGAGGCCAAAATACTAACCTGCACCTGCGTAAGGCCAATTTTTGCTGCCCTGGCCTTACGGTCTGCATTCCAGAATTTCTGGTATTCATCATACATTCTGCTGAAAAACTTTTCGGCGGAAGTATTCCAATAAAGCTCATAAGTGTCGGGGATAAACACGGTAAACACATCCTCCGTGGTAAAACCGTACTTTTGAACAAACCCGGCCGAGTCGAGCAATCTGCTTATCGATGCCGAATCGCTTTCAATTCTTTTAGCTATCATGCCCGCTAACGTTTCCTTAAGCCGGACATTCTGAAAGGATATCTTAATAGGCTCCTGGTTACCTGCCTTCAGCATATTAATAAATGACCGATTGCTCATGCCTTTGGTCAGCCGATACTTACCGGGTTTTATCTTCGCGGAATAGCCCATATTTTCAGCGGCATTTAAAAAAGACAGGGTGTCTTTAACGATACTATCCTGTTTAACCGTTTGATAGACATCCTTAAAATCAGAACCAGTGTGAATGTATAGGTATTCCGTTTTCCCAGTCACATTGGGCCCAAAATACTTCCAATAGTAGTTAAAGGCCGTGCCTGCCAGGATAACAATTAACAGCACTCCCAGTGCAATGAAAATTTTCGATCTAAAGCTTAATCTATTTTTTTTGCTCTTCATTGTGAGTTTACAGGTATAAATAATGATGTTATAAATTGGTTAGCGGCTCTATATTGAGCTTCATAACTGCCAATATCCCGCCTTTCAGGTTCCTTGCATTCATAAAACCCTGGTTGGCTAATATTTTTCGGGCTGTTTTACTACGGATACCGTGCTGGCATATTACAATAATTTCGCGGTCTTTGGCATAGCCAAGCTCGCCAAACTCGTCGGGTAATCTGTGTAGGGGGATATGAATCCCACCCAGGTTAAAAGTCTGAAATTCCAACTCTTCACGTACATCAATAATAATTAGAGATTCGTCGTTTTTATAGCGTGCGTAAAATTCCTTTGCCAGAATATCCATTAAAATCAATTGCTAAGCACTATATCAATTTGCGTACCGATACTAATTTTATTTAACGTATCGCTAATAGCCGGAAACTGTCTGATGATTCTGGCATTGGAACTATCGCTCACGAAACCTTCATACATCACCTGACCCATGAGCAGGGATGACCCCAACAGCGATAGTCGCGCCTCACCAAGATCTAAGCCTATTAAATTAGGGATATCAACCTCGCTGGCGCCCATACCGTCGCCCAGAATCAGATCAATCCTGGATCCTTTGGGTATTTGTTGTCCTTTGGAAATAGGGTTTCCTCCGAAAGATGTTCCCAGAATCACGTCTCTTGCTACATCCGAAGTATAGGAAGTATCACCTACCTTTAGCTGATAATTATTGATGATCGATCTTGCCTCGAGAAAGGTCTTGCCCTCGATATCGGGGAAGTTGATATTAGGAGCATCCCGGGTAACAATAAGGTAGACCGTCCGGTTGGATTTTACATTCGTATTAGGATCCGGATCCTGCTCAACAACAATACCAGGCTCTTTATCGATCAAATAAATCGAATCGTTGATTTGATAACGGAGATCTTTTGATTCCAGTAGCTCGACAGCCTGGGCTATAG
>CAZFQV010000260.1:0-407 GCA_964521175.1 uncultured Sphingobacterium sp. | reverse complement strand
ATAGATAATCCCTTTAATTGCGGTACCGGCAGCCCTTCACCATGGTGGGTATAAAAACTCAAACCATAAAATATAACAGAAAGGAAGACAATTACCGAAACTATTGCAATAATGAGGTTTTTACGAAATGTTTTAGTCTTAAGATATTCAAAAAATTTACCCATTAATGAAGAATTAAAGTTTTAAAGACAGAAGCAGATTGATATATAACATCTGATCCCAAACCGGAAAATAGAATTAATTATCCAAAATTAATCCAAAATTATTCAATACCGAAGATAAATATGAGCGCCACTGAGGGTAGAATTATTTTTAAAATTATATTTGGCTTTCAAATTACAAGAGAAACATTGAAAAACATGACCGAGCAGAGTTGTTAACGGTTTGTCGTTTTTATGGTGATAAAT
>CAZFQV010000259.1:0-3924 GCA_964521175.1 uncultured Sphingobacterium sp. | reverse complement strand
CTATTGTTCCATCAGAGATGTTGACATTGTCCATGCTGATATCGACGTGGTCGAACAGGTTTTTTTTCATGAAACTCACATAACTTTGGGGGGATGTGGGTTTCATCGGAAAGTATTCATCGAGATTAAATGTGACTACATTTTTAAAACTCACCTTTTCTTCTTGATGGATTCTGACCAGCTCCTGGTATACTCCGATGGGTGTTGCGCCGGTTGCCAGGCCCAATATTGCATTTTCGTTATTCTGTTGTTTTCTCAGTATTAGGTCGGTAATTCTCCTGGCAACTTTTTTTGAGGCAGTTTCAGGATCAGGATAAACGGTAACAGCGAGCTTTTCGAAGCGTGTTTCTTCCAAGAGGTTTAATCGAGCCATCAGAACGGTTTTGGTGAATTGCAAATATAACTAATTTCACATGTTTTGTATCCAAATTTTTACTCTCTGACAGTAGTATGATTTTCTGCTTTTTTCTCACGTTTTAAGTCGACGGAGTGGCTTATGAGCCCCTGGGAGGTTTTTGTCCTCAAAACAATCGTTTAGACTATGGATATTTTTTGAGTTGTAAAAAATAAAGGCCCTTATCTACAAATTAAATATTTTTCACAGGCATCTCAGGGCGATATCGGTCTCTGATTTGCTTTTTAATTATAATTTATATTATAACTTACCGCGTACATAACATGTTTGCCAAACCTATAAAACACAGACGTCCCGGAATGAAAACTTACCTCACTATTGTTGCATTTTTTATAACGGCTATGAGTGGGCTTAATGCCCAAAGCCTAAAGATAATGTCCTATAATATTCATGTCGGCCAGGATGCATCTAACACTGACCAGCTGAAAGGTCTTGCCCGATTTTTAAAATCAACGAAAGCTGATCTGATCGGTCTTCAAGAGGTTGACAGCATGTGCAATCGCTCGGGGAAGGTAGATCAGATGAAATTCCTGGCAGAGGAAACAGGCATGTACTATGCATATGCCCGACACTTTGCATACGACGGTGGATCATACGGTATCGGGATACTTTCCCGTTATCCGTTGACGGAAGTAAAGGATCAGCGGATTATTTTGACCAGCGATGGCAGATCAGACGCCGCAACAAGGGCGCTGCTTACCGCTTCTTTATCTTACGGAAACAATAAGATCACTTTTGCTACCGTCCATTTAGATTACCGCGATTCTGATTCGCGCTATACGCAGTCAAAGGAGATTATTAACCTTTTTAAGTCTTACCCCACACCTGTAGTTCTAACCGGTGATTTTAACGCCCGTCCGGGAACGAGAGAGGTGACTAATCTGGAGAGTATATTCACAGACACCGGGGATGGATCCCTGGTTACGTTTCCAGCTCTCAAGCCGCTTAATAAAATTGATTATATCCTGATCAGCAAAGGGCATCTGTTAAAGGTGAAAAAAAATCAGGTTTTCCCTGTTCTATATTCAGATCATCTTCCGGTGATGTCGGTGATCAAAATCAGGCAGTATTCTCAGTACTAAATTCTGCTTGCACTTAAGCTCATCCGTGTTCTTTATACTTAAGGATCGCATGCTGCCGGATGGTTAAAGCCACTATGTATTCAATTTAACGTAGTATATAAAATCCTGTATATCAATAACGTAATGCTATGACAGGGAGTTATTTGTAGTAAAAAAGGCTCCTTACATATCGTAGGAGCCTTAGGCCAGCCGTTTCAAGGGTTATAGCAGTTTTAGTCCCAAACTCACGTGAAAGAGGTTTTGTTTCTGCTTGTAATTTTCATTTTTTATCATGTTACTTAACCCTGCTTCATAACGAAGGTCTACGGTCAGACTACCCAGATCTACACCCGTACCTGCCTGTAAAGCAAAGCTCTGGTCTTTATAATCCTCGAAGCCGGTGATTTTATCATATGCAGCCGCAAAGTCGGTATTCTCATCAATAATAAACGAAACTACCGGCCCGGCCATAAAGCGCAAGTTGAGTTTGTTCGGACCGATCTTCGTGCCAAGAAGCAGCGGCAGATCAAGTGTGGTAAACTTTACTTTCCCCTCAGCAGCCACGGAGCTGCCACCTGGAGTGGTTACGCTGACAAATTTACTGCCTTTACTACCCAGATAAAGCTCAGGTTGAAGATAAACCCCTGCGCCCCCCAGCCTCGCGAAGATCCCGGCCTGATAACCAATTATACTATTCTCATCGGTTAGGTCTTTAGCACTTTTGAGGCTGGAAAAGTTCGCTCCTCCCTTAATCCCAAAAGTGAATGATGGAAGCTGTGCCAAAGCGGCCATGCTCGTCATGATCCAAAAGCAGCCTGTAAAGATTAGTGTTTTCATTAGCTTAGTTTTTATTTTAAAATGAAATATGTACCGGTAATAGTGTATCTATATAAACAGACTCCGGTGTAAAATGTTGTGCAAAGCTATATTGAATTAGGTTGATTTTGTCGGGATAAAACATAATTTTGTAGAAAATACAGACATGAACGAGATTAGTATCAGTAATTCGGATTGGAAGCGGTTGAAATTGAAGGTTCTACGTAAGTACAACCACTTGACCGAAGAAGATCTGGCCTATGAAGAAGGCCAGGAGGAGGAATTGATCACGCGTCTAATGCAACGCCTGAAACGTAAACGCGAATACGTGGTGTTTACTTTAAAAAAGGGTCTGATTAATATCGACACCAACCGCCTGTGAGTAAATCTCAACATTGAGATCGATAAGTTTCCTGCGCTTATTTTAAACGAGGCTGGTTTTTCGTACATTTAATTATTCTAAAAGCATAGTATGAAGTATCCTGCCGGCCCGACGTCTGCCAAATCCGGATTCAAGAAAAGTATTCTTATCGGTGTGGCAGTAATTTCTGTATTTTCTCTGTCATTTGCAGAAGATCTTTTCCAGATTACCAAGAATCTCGAAATATTTACTTCTGTTTATAAGAATCTGAGTATTAATTATGTGGATGATGTGAATTCATCATCGATAATGAAGACAGGGATTGATGCCATGTTGGAGAAACTGGATCCCTATACCGAATACATCCCGGAGTCGGAAATTGAGGATTATAAACTCAGATATGTGAGCACCCAATATGGAGGAATCGGCGCTACAATAGCTAACCGCAACGGGAGAGTGTTGGTTGCCGAGCCTTATGAAGGTTTTCCTGCACAAAAAGCAGGATTACGAGCAGGTGATGAAATTCTTGAAATTAATGGTGTGCCGTTGAAAGGGAAGACCAATGACCAGGTAAGTTCAATGCTCAAGGGATCTCGGAATACTCCGGTCAAGTTGCTTATTCAAAGAGTTGATTCGCCTCAGCCTACTCTCTTCAGTCTGATGAGGGAAGAAATCACCCAAGACAATGTGCCTTATTACGGCATGCTCAAGGACAACATTGGTTATATTAAACTGGATAAATTCCTCGAAAATTCCGCTCAGGAAGTAAAGGATGCCTTGTCTGAACTCAAAAAGAACGACCTTAAAGGGCTTGTGCTAGATCTGCGTTACAACGGAGGGGGGATTCTACAGGAAGCAGTGAAAATTGTGAACTTATTCGTGGATAAAGGTGTAACTGTTGTAGTCCAAAAAGGACGTAATCGTGAAAAGACAATTGCTTATAATACATTTAACAACCCTGAAGAGCCTGATCTGCCCTTGGTAGTCCTGGTAAATAACCGCTCCGCCTCAGCTTCAGAAATTGTAGCAGGTTCATTGCAGGATTTGGACAGAGCAGTTATCATCGGCCAACGCAGCTTTGGCAAGGGTCTGGTACAACAGACATTTAACCTGCCATATAATAGCTTGGTAAAGATTACTGTTGCCAAGTACTATACCCCCTCCGGACGCTGTATCCAGGCATTAGATTACACTCATCGCGACAGCGAGGGTAGCGTAGTCAAAGTAGCTGATTCGCTGATTACCGAATATAAAACGAAGGGGGGGCGCCT
>CAZFQV010000258.1:1451-3935 GCA_964521175.1 uncultured Sphingobacterium sp. | reverse complement strand
CCGACTACCTCCTTGCCTTCATTGCTATGATAAAACAGCACCAGATCCCCTTCCTTCATTTCCCGCAGGTTATTCCTGGCCTGGTAATTTCTCACCCCATCCCAGAAGGTACGGCCATCTTTATTAAATTTATCCCAGCTGTATTTGAAGGGTTCGGATTTGACTAACCAGTGATTCATCTTATTCTGTGTTTTTGACATTTTTAAGCATGTTTTCCCGACCAAATCTTGCCGACAACGACAAAAGCGGCGACAAGAAGGAAAAATCATGAAAAGATTAAAACAGTCATTCCCAAAAGCTTCTAGAGAACTAATAAACCGTTTATCCTATTTTATTATCCTGACCTCAAAGCTAATAAATATCAAAGGATCTGGTGATATATTAGTTAAAAATGCCTGGCTAATCTGAGCTAAGTCTCTTCAGTTCTATATTTGGGGAACCTGCACTTCATTCGGGCTTTGGCTTGTCACTATTATTACAGCCCGCTCACTTAATTCGCAGGACTATCCGCTGGTAACCCAATCAATATCAATAAACAACGTATGCAGTGTCTTTCCAGGTAAACTATCTACTGTCAGGTATTATAAATATTAAGTAATCTGTAAGAAGTCAAGCGGCAATTGAAAAATCAATAATAAACTCGTTATGCTTTGGCGTATTTGATCACGAAAATCAGCAAATTGGTTTCGCCAGAGTTGTCACTGACTTTGCTGTCTTTGCCTGGATACTTGATGTATTCATACTGAAAGAGCATCGAGGCAAAGGCCTTGGAAAATTGCTAATGCAGGAAATAATGTCTAATGATGAATTATATGGAATCCAAAGATGGGGACTTGGTACGAATGATGCACATGGCTTATATAAAAAATTTGGTTTTGTATCTTTAGCAAGCCCTAATGAAATGATGGAAAAAATCAATAAATAATGGACTGTACTGTAAGCTTCGCCGAACGATCTGATAACTAACTCCCCATCCCTAAAATATATTATTCTCACAACCCTTGCATAAATCAATTTTCTTTATAACTTTGAATTTAAAAGTACTTTTAAATGAAAGAAGAACAGGACTACATTCGGGATATAGCTGAGATACGTTCTATGATGGAACGTTCCTCTAAATTTCTCTCACTATCCGGCTGGGCCGGCATTATGGCTGGTATTTATGCCCTGGCAGGAGCCTATATAGCGTACAAAGTGTTTAATTTTAATCCGGATGCGATCGTGCCGGGCAATCTAAACCTGGGAGCCTCCTTTAGCTTGTTTAATATTATTCTTCTGGCCCTTGCCGTATTTATCCTTGCTATCTGTACCGCAGTTTTTGTTTCCTACCGGGAAGCTGATAAAAGGAAAGAAAAACTCTGGAATGCTACTTCGAAACGGCTTCTGACCTATATGGCAGTCCCTCTTATCACGGGTGGTCTCCTGATCCTTATACTCATCTCCAAAGGAATGATCGGCCTGATCGCCCCCCTTTCATTATTGTTCTATGGGCTGGCTCTATATAATGCCGGTAAATTCACTTATGAGGAAGTGAGGATCGTAGGCCTTATTCAGATCATACTTGGACTGGCCAGCTCCTATTATGTGGAGCATGGATTATTATTCTGGGCTATCGGCTTCGGAATGGTCCATATTCTTTATGGCATTTATATGCATTACAGGTACGAAAAGTGAAGATATCAATCAACGGTTTACATAAAGCATTTGAAAGCAGGATCAGGCTCGGCATCATGTCGGCGCTTGCTGTGAATGACACGCTTGATTTCAATTCGCTGAAGGAATACCTCGATCTCACTGACGGCAACCTGGCCAGTCACCTTAAAGGACTGGAAAAGGAAGAGTTCATAGGTGTCGAAAAGTCATTTGTGGGAAGGAAACCCAACACTAAATATTTTATGACCCAAGCGGGGAAAAAAGCGTTCGAAAACCATCTTAGCGCCCTGGAAGAGCTGATCAGGTCGCAGAAATAAAGTAAATACACAGGCATATAACGGAACCATGAAGAAAGAAAACCGTAAACACTTATCCGGAAATAAGCTGCAAGATCGTTTTTTTTATTCGTGTACTTTGAATAACAAAGTTCTTTCAATCGAAACAAACCCCAATAATATAACATCAAACAATAATTAATTCTCTAAATTAAATTATCATGCACCAAAGCAATTCAACAGCACAGCCCAATCAACCAGGACAATTAGCCGTACCCGTATTACTGGGCGCCGGGATCGGTTTAATAGTGATCTCGTTTTTCGTATTCGGAGTCGATCATCCGCATCCCGAATGGGGAAAGCTATGGATGATCCGGCCTTTGCTGATTACTCCGGCCGCCGGGGCAATGGGCGGCGTATTTTATTTCGTGATGGATCATTTGAGTAAAAGAGGCCTGAACAGAAGCTTAGCGTTGGTATTAAGCCTGGTTGTTTTCATTATCGGACTATGGCTGGGTATCGTATTAGGTCTGGCAGGTACGCTGTGGAATTAACG
>CAZFQV010000258.1:0-1351 GCA_964521175.1 uncultured Sphingobacterium sp. | reverse complement strand
ACCCATCTGAACGATCCCAGGCAGCTGGAAATATTGTACCGGGCTAACAAGTCACTTTTTAAGCGCGAATTCAACGACATGTATCCGCAGATAAAAGGCGAGGGTCTCGCTGATTTTTGGCATGAACGGCTGAATTACGAAAGCAGTCAGGTTAATCGCGGTACCGGCGGGGAGCTCCTCTTTGTGATCATCGCTTCGCTGCTGGCTGGTCTGATTGCCAAGATGCCGGCTTTTTTACCGATCGACGAATCTTTTTTTTACTCTAGGAATATCGGATTCATCGCTTTTCCGGCCTTGTCGGCTTATTTTGCCTGGAAGAATAAGCTGTCAGCCTTAAAAATTGCAAGTATCGCCGCTCTGATTCTCGTCTGCCTGATCTTTATCAACTTCCTTCCCGACAATAATAATAGTGACACCCTGGTTTTATCCTGTATTCATCTACTCTTATTTCTGTGGTCCGTATTAGGTTTCGCTTATGTGGGCGGTATGGAGAACAGGGATGAGAGGAGACTCGGTTATTTAAAGTACAACGGCGATCTCATTGTGATGACGACGCTCATCCTGATAGCCGGTTTAATTATGAGCGGCGTAACTGTCGGCCTTTTCCGACTGATCGGTTTTGACATTGATGAATTTTATTTCGAATATGTGGGAGTCCTCGGACTTGCTGCCGCTCCGATTGTAGGTACTTACCTCACCCAGACCAATCCACAACTGGTGGGTAGAGTGTCCCCGGTTATCGCACGCATATTCAGTCCCCTGGTATTGGTGATGCTCGTATTTTACCTCATAGCGGTCATTTATTCAGATAAAGATCCATACAATGACCGGGAGTTTCTCCTCACCTTTAATGCCTTATTAATTGGCGTTATGGCGATAATTTTCTTTTCAGTTGCAGAAGCGTCCCGCGCCAGCAAAAGCCAGACAGAAATTTGGATACTCTTCCTGCTTTCCGTAGCTACGGTCCTGGTGAATGGCATTGCCGTGTCGGCTATTGTGTTCAGGATATCGGAATGGGGATTTACTCCCAACCGCACCGCAGTCCTGGGTGGCAATCTCCTGATCCTGACCAATCTGCTGTTGGTCACAACACAGCTTTTCAGGGTACTTCTAAAAAAGTCGGAAGTCAGCGGAGTGGGAAGGGTTATGGCATTGTATCTGCCTGTCTACGTGCTATGGACTGTCATCGTAACGTTCATATTTCCGCTTATTTTCGGAGTTAAATAAAGACCTCCCCATGCCTCCCCGTGCCACGACACGGGGTCTCCCCGGGCCTAGACCCGGGGCCTCCTGACTATGTATCGTCCTAAAATAAGTTTACAGGTTTACAAATAATCCTGCTATTGATTTA
>CAZFQV010000257.1:0-3944 GCA_964521175.1 uncultured Sphingobacterium sp. | reverse complement strand
TCTGCTCATTAAAACACCGTGACTCCGGGGCTTATCCGGATCATCAAATCGGGGATGAAACAATATGCTTATAGAAACACCAATAATCATTATCAGAAACCCAAAGGTTAAAATTTTTATAGCCAAAAAAATATTCTTATTTGTTGCCGAGACCCCGTAAAACAGATCTGCATCAAAAACCCGGTAATATAAAAATACTCATACCATGAGGCCTCTCTTTGTTCTTTCAATAAAAATACGCAGATTTAATACTCATTTAATCTGAACTGATGTCTGACCCCTCTATCCTGCAAGCGTCATCCGGAAGACTATTATCGCTGGACTTCTTTCGCGGTCTTACTGTAGCATCGATGATCCTGGTAAATAATCCGGGTAGCTGGAGTCATATTTATGCACCCCTCGAACATGCCAATTGGAATGGCTGTACACCTACCGATCTGATATTCCCATTTTTTCTGTTTATAGTAGGAGTATCGATAAGCTTTGCACTCGGTACCAAGAAAGGAAATATTAAGCATTCCAAACTGATTACAACTGCCTTAAAACGCACCTTGATCCTATTTGGGCTTGGACTGTTCCTTGCACTGTTCCCAAGCGTCTTCACTGAGCCGCTGGAAGCATTCAGGACAGTTCGGATTCCCGGGGTCTTGCAGAGAATTGCTGTAGTATTTTTTGTAACAGCGTTGATCTTTCTTAAAACCAGTTCGAAAACACAGCTTAGAACGATGCTCGGAATACTAATTCTCTATTGGTTAATAATGACTTTCTTACCAGTTCCGGGAATAGGATATGCCAATCTTGAAAAAGAAACTAATCTGGGTGCCTGGCTTGATCGGACCGTTTTAACAGAGGCACATTTATGGCGCTCGTCAAGAACATGGGATCCGGAGGGAATATTGAGCACTCTGCCTGCAATAAGTACCTGTTTGTTTGGCGTACTCATTGGTTCTGCTCTCAGGAGGAAGGATAGACCCGACGGAGTGAAAGTTTCCTGGATGTTTTCCATAGGGGTCCTTGCTATCATCCTGGGGCTGATATGGGATCTTTTCTTCCCTATAAACAAACAGTTATGGACCAGCTCCTTTGTATTGTATACTGGCGGCCTGGCAACAATAGGGCTCGCCTTATGCTATTGGTTGATTGATGTTCAGGGCTATAAAAAGTATACCAAACCATTTGTGGTTTACGGCGTAAATGCGATCACCGTTTTCTTTTTATCTGGTTTGGTTCCCAGAACCATGAGCATGATCAATGTTAAAATGCCCGATGGCTCAACAATCGGCTCCAAAGAATGGATCTATCAGACTTTTTTTACACCTTACCTTTCTCCAATAAATGCTTCGCTCGCCTGGGCTATAGGCTTTATCCTGGTATGGCTGGTAATTTTATGGTGGATGTATAACAGAAAAATTATTATTAAAGTTTAGACTTAACTTTACCTTATTGTTTTAACCCGACCAATATGAACAGAATTTCCAGAATATTCATCTACTTTCTGGTCCTGCTGGGCTCAGCATCACCACTAAATGCCTGGACGATCCATAATAACAATGGTTCGGATAACCAAGATACCATCCCTCTTGATCCGGCGATTAAGATCGGCAAACTCGCAAACGGTTTTACCTACTACATCCGAAAAAATACTGAGCCTAAAGAAAGAGTACAGTTATACCTCGTCAATAAAGTGGGGTCTATACTGGAAGACGAAGACCAACTCGGGCTGGCGCATTTTATAGAACACATGGGATTTAACGGAACCCGGAATTTCCCCAAAAATGATCTTGTTAATTATCTTCAGAAAGCTGGAGTACGGTTTGGTGCCGATCTGAATGCTTATACCAGCTTTGATGAAACGGTATACCAGCTCCCCATACCATCTGACGATCCCGAGGTGTTGAAGAATGGCCTGCAAATTATGAGAGACTGGGCTCAGGGTGCTACTCTGGATCCAACCGAAATCGACAAAGAACGAGGCGTAGTGCTGGAGGAGAAACGCCTGGGGAAGGGAGCTCAACAGCGAATGCAGGATAAATACCTCCCCATGCTTTTTAATAATTCTCGCTACTCAAGCCGCCTTCCGATCGGCAAGGAAGAGGTACTCAGGGATTTCTCTCCTGAAAGCATTCGCAGGTTTTATCACGACTGGTACCGCCCTGATTTGCAGGCTCTTATAGTTGTCGGTGATATTGACGTAGGGAAAATAGAAGAGATGATAAAAGCCAAATTCAACGATCTTAAAAATCCGCCGAATGAGCGCCCAAGAACCAGCTATACCATACCTCTGACTAACGAAAACCAGTTCATTGCTGTCACGGATCCGGAGTTTCCGGTTACTGTAGCGCAGATCATGATCAAGCATCCTGAATCCAAACTGATCACCAAAGTAGATTATAGAAACAGTATTATACGCTCTCTTTTCAACCAGATGTTTAGCGTTCGGTTTGCAGATCTAAGCAAGCAAGCAGACCCTCCCTTTTTGCAGGCAGGAGCTACAATCGGTGGCTTTATGGCTGGATTAGATGTTTACAATGCGGTGGTTGTGGCTAAGCCCGGTGAGCTCGAGCGAGGCTTCAAAACTGTATTAACAGAGACCGAAAGGGTCAAGCGTTACGGCTTCACTCAGACCGAACTAGACCGTGCTAAAAGATCTTATCTAACCAACATGGAATCTGCTTTTAATGAGAGGGACAAAACCTCCTCCGAAAACTTAGTAACCGAATATGTCCGTAATTTCCTGGAACAGGAAGCAAGCCCCGGGATTACGTATGAGTATGAACTAGCAAAAGCTATGGTACCGGATATTAGCCTTGAAGATGTGAACCGATTATCCAGCGCGTATATTACGGATCTAAACAGGGACGTCATCATTATGGGTCCTGAAAAAGAGAAAAGTATTCTGCCCGATGAGACTGTTATCAATAACTGGATAAATAATGTCAAAGAGGAGAACGTCAGTGCATACGTAGATGAGGTATCTGATAAACCACTGATGAATAATGACCTACCGGGTGCCGAAGTGATTTCGCAGACGCGGATACCGGAGATCGGGATTACAGAAATGAAGTTAAGCAACGGGGTAAAGGTCATACTCAAGCCTACCGATTTCAAGAATGATGAAATCAGATTTTATGCTTTCAGTCCGGGTGGCACTTCTCTGTACAGCGATGCGGATTATGAATCGGCAGCCTATGCCGCGGCAATCATAAGAAGCGGCGGTGTTGCCGAGTTCAATTCGGTGCAACTCCCTAAATTATTGAATGGGAAAAGAGTTTCTGTAGTGCCTTATATCCTGGAAAGATCGGAAGGAATATCAGGATTTGCAGCACCTAAGGATTTAGAAACAGCGCTACAGCTCGTTTACCTGTATTTTACCCATCCGCGCAAAGATGCCGAAACTTATCAGGGCTTAATAAGTCAGATTAAAGGAAGCCTGGAAAATCGTGGAAGTGATCCTAATACTGTTTTTGCAGATTCAGTAGCGGCGATACTGGGAAATTATAATATCCGTAGGACAGGGCCAAGTTTGAAGAAAATTGATCAAATAAGCCTGGACCGAGCTTATGAGATCTATAAAGACCGCTTCGCAGATGCCGGTGATTTTACCTTTACCTTTGTGGGCAGCTTCGACATTGCCAAGATTGAACCTCTATTGGAACAATATTTAGGATCTTTGCCCTCAACCAATCGCAAAGAAACTGCAAAAGACCTGGGAATAGAGATTCCGGCGGGGAAGATAACTAAAAGGATATATAAAGGGCAGGAACCCAAAGCAACGGTGAGGCTTGTATTTAGCGGTGATTATACCTATAACGAGAAGCATAACAATCAACTTGAAGCTCTTGCCGAAGTGCTTAATATCAAGCTCATCGAGCGCTTACGTGAAGACGAAGGTGGCGTTTATGGGGTAGGTGCCCGCGCATCTTATAGCAAGTACCCTAAAGGAC
>CAZFQV010000256.1:0-3951 GCA_964521175.1 uncultured Sphingobacterium sp. | reverse complement strand
CCGCTGCAAGTGGTCATCGTGCCCATATATCGCTCGGAAGAAGAACTTGCGAATATTTCTGCGGTCGCTGATGATATTTCTGACGCGCTAAAGGCGAAAAATATTTCAGTGAAATATGACAACCGCGACACCCTTCGCCCCGGCTTTAAATTTGCTGAATATGAGATGAAAGGGGTGCCGGTCAGGCTGGCTATCGGGGGGCGCGATATGGAAAACGGAACAGCGGAAATAGCACGGCGCGATACCAAAGAAAAGCAAACAATTTCGCGTGACGGAATTATTGAGTATATTGAGAACTTGCTTACTGACATCCAGCAAAATATCTATAATAAAGCAGTTAAGTTCAGGGAAGACAATACCCGTGAGGTCAACTCCTATGATGAATTTAAGCAAGTGCTCGATGAAAATGCGGGATTTATCTCAGCGCATTGGGACGGGACGGCTGAAACTGAAAAGCAAATCAAAGAAGAGACCAAGGCAACCATCCGCTGTATCCCGCTAAATAACAAACAGGAACAAGGAGTTTGCATGATTAGTGGTAAACCTTCTTCGCAAAGGGTATTATTTGCCAGAGCATATTAAAATAGACAGAACATGGACGATCTAACACCATATGATCAGATACTAAAGCTCCTGGAGAACAAGGCCTGTTTGAAACAGCAGATCTTCAGGACCACTCATGATGTTTTTAATAGGTTTAAGTCTGAACTTGAACGGGTCGG
Source organism: uncultured Sphingobacterium sp. (assembly GCA_964521175.1). Classification (GTDB taxonomy): domain Bacteria; phylum Bacteroidota; class Bacteroidia; order Sphingobacteriales; family Sphingobacteriaceae; genus Daejeonella. The sequence goes on along the minus strand of CAZFQV010000256.1, from coordinate 3,229 downwards.
TGAACGGATGCGTACCGACTTTAATGACAGGGATAAGAATGTCGAAATATCTTTTTCCGATAACGGCGACTTTGAAGTCCAGTTGAAATTTTCCGGTGATGTTCTCGTGATGTCTATGCATAGTAATGTGTTTAGCTTTGCGCCCGAGCATGCGGTCAATCAGCTCACATATGTGAAGGACGATCCTGATGCGAAATATTGCGGCATTATTCATATTCATAACTTCCTTGCCGATTCATTGAAGTATAACCGAACAGAAGATGTAGGTTACCTGATCGGAAGAATTTTTATTAATAAAGACGAACATTTCTTCGTCGACGGGCAAAGCCAGCTGGGCTTTTTATTCAATTCATTCTGGAAAGGAAAAATACAGAATAAACAAATCACGGAAATCATTGAGCTTGCGATCATCTATTGCATGGATTTTGACCTAATGACTCCGCCCTTTGATATGGTAAGACAAATCACCCTTCGTGATAAGCAAACCATGGGAGCGAATTCGGGTTACCCTACAGGTAAACGTATTGGGGTAGGTTACAAATTTAGTTCGGAGCTGAATCAGGAGCAGAACCCGGTTAATAAGAACCAAGCTAGCTGAGATTGTCTCGACTAGCTTCTAACCAAAATAATTAAGATATGAAATTCGGAACAAAAGCGATACATGCCGGTCAGGAACCGGATCCAAGCACTGGAGCTGTGATGACCCCAATATATCAGACCTCAACTTATTGGCAGAAGTCGCCCGGGGAAAATAAAGGTTTTGAGTACTCCCGTGGGACTAACCCAACACGGAAAGCACTGGAGTCGTGTTTTGCTGCTCTTGAGAATGTGAAATATGGCCTGGCATTCTCCAGTGGGATGGGCGCTACAGATGCCGTATTGAAGCTACTTAAACCTGGCGATGAAGTGATTACGGGTGATGATCTTTACGGTGGTTCGTATAGAATATTCACAAAGGTATTCGCTAATTACGGGATCAAATTCCATTTTACGGATATGACCAGGGCCGAGAATGTTAATCAGTATATTAATGATAAAACCCGCCTTATCTGGATAGAGACGCCAACTAATCCAACAATGCAGATTGTAGATATCGGCGCTATCTCTGCTATTGCCCGGAATAAGAATATCTTACTGGCCGTTGATAACACCTTTGCTTCACCTTATCTGCAGAACCCTGCTGATCTGGGAGCGGATATTGTGATGCATTCTGCTACGAAATACCTGGGTGGCCATTCTGACGTAATTATGGGAGCCTTAATGCTTAATGACGACGACTTATATCAGCGTCTTTGGTTTATTTATAATGCCTGCGGAGCTACCCCGGGCCCTATGGACAGCTTTTTGGTGCTAAGGGGTCTGAAAACCCTTCACCTTCGAATGAAAGCCCATTGCGAAAACGGTCGTGCCGTTGCTCAATTTTTAAAGGATCATCCGACGGTGGATAAGATTTACTGGCCGGGATTTCCTGATCACCGGAATCATGAAATCGCCAAGAAGCAAATGCGGGACTTCGGGGGAATGATGTCTTTTAGTCTCAAGGGGGCAGACCTTGCGGAAACCTATCGGGTGGCATCTCTGTTTAAAGTATTTACTCTGGCCGAATCATTAGGCGGTGTAGAGTCCTTGATAAATCATCCTGCATCCATGACACACGGTTCCATACCAAAAGAGGAGCGTGATAAAGTGGGTGTTACAGATAACCTGCTACGTCTTAGTGTAGGTGTTGAAGATATTGATGACCTTATAGCTGATTTGCAGCAAGCCCTTTCTTAAGGCCTGGTTGATTTAAAATATGAGGTTAAACGGGGAATCGGAGTACATGTCTCAAGACCTTAAAGATTTTTTGGATCTTAAAGTCGATCTATACAATCGGCCCGCATTTATTGAAAATGACCCTGTTTCAATCCCTCATCAGTTCAGCGCAAAACAGGATATAGAAATCATGGGCTTCTGGGCCGCGATTCTTTCCTGGGGACAGCGAAAGACCATACTCAATAAATGCTGCGATCTAATCCAGCGGCTGGATGGTGTGCCCTTCGATTTTATCATGAACCATGGGGATGCAGATTTGAAGCGGCTGATCGGATTTAAGCACCGTACTTTCAACGATACCGATGCGCTTTATTTTATAGAGTTCTTCAAATATCATTATCAAAATCATTCCTCGCTTGAGGCAGCTTTTTTTCCTCCGGAAGGGTTATTTAAAGGTTCTGTGTTTAGAAGCGATTTTGTAGAAGATCATTTTTCTAAGAAAGAAGATCACAGCAGCCTGGCATCGCCTGCCTGTTATGCGGGGCAACTCACAGACTCGCCTGCTGAACCTGGGATAGAAGATGCATTGAATTATTTTAGAGGCTATTTTTTCTCTCTGCCTGATTATCCTAAACGCAGTATTAAGCATGTATCTTCGCCCTTGCAGAATTCCACCTGCAAGCGTTTGAATATGTTTCTCAGGTGGATGGTGCGTAGCGATGATCGTGGAGTAGATTTCGGAATCTGGAAAACTATAAAACCCTCACAACTAATCTGTCCAACTGACCTTCATGTAGAACGCGTTGCCCGCAAACTGAAACTGATAAAACGAAAGCAGAGGGGCTGGAAAATGGCCCTGGAACTCACAGATAATCTCCGCTTATTCGATGTGCAAGATCCTGTGAAATATGATTTTGCTTTGTTTGGACTAGGTATAGAAGAGCGATTTCAAGATGCCTTCCTTTAGATAACGTTTTTCAATCCAATTAATCTTCTTTTTTCGCTGGCTGGGGTTTCTTAGCCAGTGTTTTATTTTTCTTTTTCAGAAAGGCAAATTTCATTGGACTCTTTTTAGGTCTTTCATCGCCCAGAAGAACTCCCCATTGTTTAAAAATATCAGAGCGATCGAAAACAATTTTCATTACGGCAACCACCGGCAGGGCCAGGAACATCCCACTGATACCGGCCATACTTCCGCCCACGAAGACTCCTATAATCGAAGCAAGCGCATTAATTCTTACTTTAGAACCCACAATCCTTGGCATCAATAGGTTATTATCCAGGAACTGAACCACTGCGATCACTCCCAGAACGGTGAATACCGGCCAGATCTCCTGTGAGGAGGTTAAGGTGAGCAGGACTCCGATAATATTGCCGAATAATGCACCTATATAGGGAATGAGGTTTAAAATTGCGAAAATGACCCCGATTAGCAGCGCATGCTTGATACCGATGAGCATCAATATCCCGCCCA
>CAZFQV010000255.1:0-3956 GCA_964521175.1 uncultured Sphingobacterium sp. | reverse complement strand
CCTAAAGCATCGATCTCTACGTTAAAAGGATGCACAAAACCTGATCCGAGTTCCGTAATCGTACCATTTGTGTCGATTTTTTTGATTTTATGGTAGTTCCAATCCGCTACGAAAATATTCCCGGAAACATCAATAGTTATGCCATAAGGCATGTTAAAACCTGATCCAACGGATGTGATCGAGCCATCAGACACCGCTATCTTTTTGATCGCATTATTCTCTGGGTCAGCCACATATACATTCCCCAAGCCATCTACCGCCACATTCCGCGGACGGATAATACCTGACAACAGTACCGTGACGGCACCATCAGCCGCTGCTATTTTTTTGATCGCATTATTTCCATAATCTGCTACATATACATTGCCAGAACCATCAACCGCTACCCCTGTAGGGACACTGAAACCTGATCCCAGAGCCGTGACCGCACCATCGTAAGCCGCTATTTTTTTGATTGCGCTGTTGCCGAAATCCGCTACAAAAATATTGCCCGAAGCATCTACTGCAACCTTTTGAGGAGAAGCAAAACCTGATCCCAGGTCACTAACAGATCCATAGACTGTGGCCGGCACTACCCCGCCGGTGCTGGATGGCAGCAGGGAGGTAATGGCTATACCGGCAGTGTAAGTTTGCGAGTCGCCGTAAGCGATTACGGGCGGTGGTATCGTAAACCCGGCCAACCTGGCTATGCCGGCAGCATTGGTTACGGTTACTTCACCATTCGATCCGGCACTCACTACCGCTGTTATGCTCGTTGCGGAAACAACGGTGAAAGACGCGGCTGGCGTTCCACCAATAGTAACCGCTGTTGCTCCCGTAAAACCGGTGCCGGTTATGGTAAGGGTACTACCTGCCAAAGCGCTTGCGGGACTGAATGAGCTAATCGTTGGCGGAGGGATAGCGGCCAAGAACCATATTGAACCCTTTTGACTGTTATCCTTCGGTCCGCCAACAACGGCTGTCTTACTGTCTGCGCTTAATGAAACAGCTGCACCAAATTGTGCGTCCAAAGCGTCATCTGTGTCAACTCGCTTATTTCCTTGTTGCGTCCATACTCCCAGGGCGTCTCTGGAATATAACCAGACTGCACCGGGGTTCTTGTAAGTAGGCGATGTATTATCCTGCGGCCCGCCTACAACAGCCGTATTGCCGTCTGCACTGAGCGAAACGGCATTTCCGAACGCTGAATTGCCAATGGTGCCGGAACCAACAAATTTATCTCCCTGTTGTGTCCAGGTATCTCCCGTACGGGTAAAGACCCAGGCCGCACCTACCCCATTGTCGCCACCTCCGCCTATTATTACTGTTTTTCCATCCGCACTTAATGAAACAGCGTTTCCAAAACCGGGTTTATTCACGTAATCTGAAGCAACAAGTTTATCTTCAGGCTGAGTCCAGTTTTCTCCTGTGCGTTTGAATACCCAAACTGCCCCTATCCCGCCATTGTCATTGGGACCACCGGCTATCGCTATATTGCCATCTGCACTTAGTGCAACAGACAGCCCTAGCTTTGGTCCAAATTGGCCGATCTTGATTCCACCTGTCCCGACGATTTTATCGCTTTGCTGTTCCCATATTCCGTTGCTCCGTTTGAATATATATACCGCTCCGTTGGCTGACGTACCATCCATTGCGCTTGCAATGGCTGTATTTCCATCAGCACTCAGCGCAACTCTTGTCCCGAACTCCGTTCTGCTACCAGCTCCGACTACCGTGATCTTACTACCCACCTGAGTCCACACATTAGTGCTGATATCTCGTGAAAAAAACCATATTGCTCCTTTACCGAGCCCGTCATAATAGCCGCCAATCATTGCTGTATTTCCGTCAGCACTAATGGATACGACCGCGGCGTTAATACTGCCTACACCACCGCTTCCCACTAGTTGGTTTGGATCCTTAGTCCAGTTGGATCCGCTTCGGGTATAAATCCATGCGCCTTTGTTTTCTCCCACAATGGCCATATTGCCATCTGCAGTGATCGACACTGAGCCGCCCATTCTGGGTAATGTCCCCGTCCCATTACCTGCCATCTTAGCTCCCTGTTGGCTATTGGGTATTGCAGAGGTGGTCACCGTGAAGGTAGTCGTACTTGTTGTGGTACCGCCCGCCGTTGTTAATGAAATTGTCCCATTAATAGAACCCGGCATCACCATAGCAACAACTGCCGTACCGGTATTTGAAATAACCATTGCAGCGGTTCCGCCAATATTGACCCCTGTAGGATTAGAAAGCCCGGTCCCGCTTATAGTCACTAAGGTCCCGACCGAACCATTGGAAGGGCTAAAGGACGTGATGGCAGGAGGCTGGGCAAATGCCGTTAACGTAAGCAGTACAATAAGCAGTGCCGGAAGGCTAATAAATTTATAAATAGTAGTCATAAGATGTAGGTAGTTTGACTCGGGGGGTTCCGGCGCAAGGGTCTAATGCTTAACGAACAGATTATTGCGCATGAATAAATTGGCCTGGACCGAGTACTCAAAAATCAGGTTTTGGAATAGAACGTACCTGCCAATTAACTTGACACGGCTGCCATCGTTAACGATAGAAAAGGGATTTTAAAGTTGGCGAACGCGCAGGATTTAATTAAGTTATAATTTTATTGTATTAAAATTATTGCATATTTGGTATTAAGAAGCCCTTTCATGCAAGATGCTGTTTCCTTCGACCTCGAGTATTTTTTTGCGCTATCTCCAGACCTGATCTGTATAGCAGGTTATGATGGTTTTTTTAAAAAGGTCAATCCCGCAGTTTCAAAGACCCTCGGATACAGCAACGAGGAACTGCTTTCACGACCAATAAATTCCTTCATCCATCCCGATGACCTGATTATCACTTCAAAAGGTCGGGAGAGCATACGGGATGATAATCCGCTTTTGAATTTTGAGAACAGATACATTACTAAAACCCGAGAGGTGGTATGGCTTTCCTGGACTTCGATGCGGATAGAACGTGACAACGTAATTTTTGCTATCGCTAAAAAGATTAATGATCAAAAGATGCCCGGAGACGTAACGTCTAAACTGTTTGTGCCGGTATATAGAATTACAAACGAACGTTTGCGGGCGGATCAGTTGTGGTTGCTTGACTTTGAACTGGCGGTAAAAAAATATATCGGCCGGATTAATCTCAACATTGGACTGATCAGTAATGAACTGGCAATCAGCGAGCGTCAATTGTACAGACGGGTTAAGCGGATTTTAGGAATCACTCCAAATACGCTGCTGAGAAACATACGATTGAAGGTGGCTATGGAAGCTATTACTACGGGTAAATACAGCACGCTGGCTGAGATCTCAAATCTGGCGGGTTTTGAAACGCCCGCGTATTTCAGTAAAATGTTTAAGGAGGTTTACGGCATCAATGTTCTGGATATCTTATCTAATAGGTCTGGAAGCGACTGATAGGTCGTTCTTGAACTTCATGTCGCATTGTTTTTTTAACAATGGCAAATACGCTTAATTTAAACTCCGAAACATGTGCCGGTACTGCTTTCGATAGACCCGATCTGGATGTCAATAGATATTTAGCCAATTAAAGCGCATGGGTCTCGCAATTAGGCGAGAAGTTTATCCAGGCCAAGTTTCCGATCGCTCTTGAATCCGAAAACCCTGTGCAATATTAGTTTGAGCCGGCTTTTCAGTCGCTATATTATCATTAGGTAAAGTTTCTTGATTTAAACTATCAAACGTGTATTTGACGCTTTCGAACCAAAGATTTTTCCGATGAAAATTCCAATTAACATCGCGGTCACGAAGTAAATGGTGTAATATGTGTCTCCCCGGCTTAAATCAGCGTTGACACCCACTACAATCTCTGCCAGAAGACCGAATGATGAAAATATAAGCAGTTTTCTATTGACTGAGTTATACTCATTATAGTGTGTGATCAGGAAACTCGCTATTAAATAGAACATACCGAACAATGCTGCTCCCGTCATTTTATGGAATACGCCA
>CAZFQV010000254.1:0-4008 GCA_964521175.1 uncultured Sphingobacterium sp. | reverse complement strand
GCAGCGACGAAAGCGCTGTAGAGTTGAGTAAACGTATTTTATATAGTTGCGATCAGAATCTGAACCGTCTTGCTCAGTTGGGCGTAGCTGAGCTTTGCCGTTTTAAAGGAATTGGTAACGCCAAAGCGATAGCCGTGATTGCCGCACTGGAACTGGGGCGGAGAAGAAGGGAGGCCAGCGCTCCAAAAACCATACAGATCCATACCAGCATTGATGTCTATGAGGCGATATCCCCACAGTTTAAGGATCTTAATCATGAAGAGTTCTGGGTACTGCTAATGAACCGGGCAAATAGAATCATATCGAGCAATCTGGTCAGCAAGGGCGGACAGGCCGGGACGATAGCTGATCCTAAAATTATTTTTAATATAGCACTGGAAAATCATGCAGCTTCGATTATTCTTGCCCACAACCATCCCTCAGGAAATTTGAAGCCCAGTCAGGCCGATCTCGATCTGACCAAAAAAATGCATTCAGCGGGCCAGCTATTGGATTTGCCGGTGCTCGATCATTTGATTATCAGCGATCATGGCTTCCTGAGCTTTGCTGATGAAGGCCTGCTGGGCTAAGATTCCCACTTCTCAGCAGGTGGCTGCAGTGTCGACAGCTGAATGGTCGCCCTCCCTCTCCTTTCATCATCAGATTTCCCTTTCCCGTTCTCGCATCTCTTTCTATCTTTGTCCTTTATCAATTTAGAACATGAAGATCTCTTATAAGTGGCTGCTGCAGTTCATTAAAACCAATAAATCACCGGAAGAACTTTCACTAATACTAACGAATATAGGGCTTGAGGTAGAAAGCCTCGAGAAAGTGGATACGATTCCAGGGGGCCTGGACGGACTGGTAATTGGTTTTGTTAAAGAATGTCTGCCACATCCCAATGCCGACAGACTTAAAATTACCCAGGTAGATGTCGGGACTGGAGCAGATCTTCAGATTGTTTGTGGTGCCTCTAATGTTGCTGCGGGTCAAAAAGTTATTGTCGCAACTGTAAATACCACTGTTTATCCGCTGGCAGGTGAGCCTTTTAAGATCAACAAATCAAAAATCCGGGGAGAAGTTTCTGAGGGGATGATTTGTGCGGAGGATGAAATAGGCCTGGGGCATGACCATGACGGAATTATGGTATTGGATGCGGCCGCCACTATTGGCATGGCGGCGGCAGAATACTTCAATCTGGAAGCAGACTTTGTTTTTGAGATAGGTTTAACGCCAAACCGCGCGGATGCGGCATCCCATTTGGGTGTTGCGCGGGATCTTGCCGCTTACCTTAAAATTCCTGTGCTTATGCCGGATGTTTCGAAGTTTAAGGTGGAGGATAAGTCGCTCTCCATTCCGGTGAAGGTAGAAAATGCCGGGGCTTGTCCCCGTTATTCATCTTTAACAATCAGTGGCGTCACTGTTGATCAATCGCCCGCATGGCTTAAGGATAAGCTAAATGCGATTGGAATTCGCCCGGTGAATAATGTGGTGGATGTTACTAACTACGTATTATTTGAGCTGGGTCAGCCCTTACATGCTTTCGATGCAGATGAGATCAAGGGGGCTAAAGTCTACGTAAAAAATGTCAATGAGGGAACTGCATTTAGTACCCTTGACGGAATAGACCGTAAGCTGTCTGCCTCTGACTTAATGATTTGCAATCAGGATGAGCCGATGTGTATTGCGGGCGTGTTCGGTGGTATCGGATCAGCAATTACGGCTTCTACAACCAAAGTATTTTTGGAAAGTGCCTGGTTTAACGCAGTAGCGGTTAGAAAAACCGCCAAACGGCATGCTCTTAAAACCGATGCTTCCTTTCGTTTTGAGCGCGGAACGGATCCTGATATGACGGTTATTGCGCTTAAAAGAGCCGCCCTGCTCATTACCGAAATAGCTGGCGGGCGTATATCTTCCGACATATCAGACCTTTATCCACTGCCGCACTTACCTTTTGATATCAACATCACCTTTAAGAAGATCAACCGCCTTATCGGGAAGGAGATCTCCCCGTTCGAGGTTCGCTCCACCCTGCAGGGCTTGGGAATAAAAATTGTCTCTGAATCTGGGGAAGGAATGCAGGTAAGGGTGCCGGCGTATAAGGTTGATGTGACCCGCGAGGTAGATATCATTGAGGAGATCCTGAGGATTCACGGCTATGATAATATAGAGATCCCATCAGCGGTCAGGGCTTCGCTGAGCTTTGCAGCTAAACCAGATAGAGAAGTGCTCCAAAACCAAATTGCCGATTTACTCAGCAATAACGGCTTTATGGAAATCCTGGGTAACTCGCTCACAAAAATCAGCTATTCATCGCAGCCTGAACTTGCTGTTAAGATCTTAAACCCGCTGAGTGCCGACCTGGATGTGATGCGTCAAAGCCTTCTTTTTTCTGGTCTGGAAACAATTTCATATAACCAGAAACGTAAAAATCCGGATCTTAAATTATACGAGTTTGGAAAGACGTACAGTCTGGCGGGGGAATCTTATAAAGAAAATCAGCGGCTGTCGCTGTTTATTAGCGGATTGAGAACAGCGGAAAGCTGGAATGCGAAAGCTGAGAATGCCGGCTTCTATTATTTGAAATCGGCGGTTGATCTGATTATCAGCAGATTCAATATCTCGGGCTTATCGAAGGATGTATCTATAAATTCAGAGCTTTCTCCGGGTATCGCTTATTGCAAAGGGGAGAGGCCACTCGTTGAATTCGGTAATGTTGCTCCAGGCATATTAAAAAAGATGGATATTGCCGGTGAGGTATTTTATGCCGATTTTGATTGGGATCTATTAATAAAAACGGTGAGGAATAAAAAGATTACTTATCAGGAGGTGTCGAAATTCCCCTCGGTTAGACGTGACCTTTCTATGTTGATAGATAAACAGGTTAGTTTTGAGCAACTTAAGCAAATCGCGCTTAAAACTGAGCGGAAACTCCTCAGGGAGGTCAACATTTTCGACGTTTATAGTGGCGATAAACTTCCGGAGGACAAAAAATCTTATGCACTGAGCTTTCTGTTCCAGGATGAAGAAAAAACGCTAACCGACAAGCAGGTTGATGCTATCATGCAAAAATTAATTATTAACTTCGGGAAGCAGGCGGGGGCGGAAATAAGAAAGTGATGCCTCTTAAGCTTTAAGCTAAAGCCAAAAAAAAGAATAAGGAATGAAAATAGCGGAGCAGCTCGGTAAAGTAGTAGATAAGACCAGCAGACTTATTGATCTTTGCGAGGCGCTGCAGGATGAAAACAAATTACTCCGGCAGGAGAGTGAATCTCTTAAAAATACCATCAGCGATACCGAAAGGCAGAATAAACAATTAGCGGAACAGCTCCGGGTACTGACCCTGGCCCGTTCTCTGGAAGGAATGCCGGCAAAAGAATTGGGACTGAATGAAAAAAGTCTTGACATAAAGCAAAAAATTGCCGAATTTGTAGGCGAAATAGATAAGTGTATTGTATTGCTTAAAAAGTAATACATAGTGAATCAAGCTAAAATGGGAGAAATCTCCATAAAGATAAATATTGCAGACAGGGTTTACCCTTTAAAGGTAAACATGGAAGAAGAAGAGGTAATAAGGAGGGCAGCAAAGGTTATTAACGACCGTATAAAAGAATTCCAGGAGAATTATGCGGTACGGGATAAACAGGATTTGCTATCCATGTGTGTCTTACATTATGCTACTGCTACGTTAAAAGCAGAGAACAGAGTATCGAGTCAAGACACTGATGTGGCTGAGAAGGTTTATGAATTAGACCAACTGTTAACTGATTTTTTTTCTAAGTAATATAGTTCTTTGCATATAGAGCAAAAGGTTTAACCGCAGTTAAATTTTTAAGTTTCACTATTTAAAGCTTAACACTTCGATATTTAGAGGGGCAATCAGGCGATCATTTAATTTTTATCTGATCATTCCAGCGCTCCTACTTATAGAATGAAGCATTATAATACATGATACTTAGAATTTAGGTGCGGTTTTTTTTTAACAAGAAATTATGAACATAATAGAGATATCACTATACATAATAGTTG
>CAZFQV010000253.1:0-4024 GCA_964521175.1 uncultured Sphingobacterium sp. | reverse complement strand
CCGTCTTCTAAAAGTAAAACCGCAGGTAATTTGATGTAGTTAGTCATCTATAGTTTTTGAAGAAAATGAAAAATTTGATAAAAAAAGGATAGTTTCGGATGAACTCCGTAGATTGAAGAGGAAGTTTATTACTTCGTTGGTCACGAGGGACAAAATTACTGATATTTTATAAATATATAAACATCTGTAGGCGGAAATATCAAAATAATCGAATTATAGCAATCTATAAGGTCTTATTATTTGTTTAATCCTAACTTTGTCAGATTTAATAAACCCTCCGACGATGTCAATACATAATGAGGTGAAGAGAATCACCACCAATACCATCCTGGGGATGAAGCAAAATGGGGAGAAGATCGCGATGCTTACTGCTTACGATTATTCTTTGGCTACGATAGTAGACAATGGGGGGGTTGATGTTATCTTGGTGGGAGATTCAGCATCGAATGTGATGGCGGGTCATGAAACTACCTTGCCGATCACCCTTGACCAAATGATCTACCATGCAGCATCGGTAGTGCGGGCGGTCAGGCGAGCTCTTGTCGTGGTAGATTTACCTTTCGGCTCTTATCAGGGGAACTCTAAAGAAGCGTTGAATTCTGCCATACGCATCATGAAAGAATCAGGTGCTCATGCCGTAAAGCTGGAGGGTGGAGAAGAAGTATGTGATTCGATCCAACGAATTATTACGGCGGGTATCCCCGTTATGGGACATCTGGGCTTAACGCCTCAGTCTATTTATAAATTTGGAACCTACACCGTAAGGGCTAAAGAAGAAGTTGAAGCCGAAAAATTAAAAAAAGATGCCCTGATTTTACAGGAAGCAGGCTGTTTTTCTGTTGTGCTTGAAAAAATACCTGCGGGACTAGCGAAGCAAGTCACTCAGAGCATTAAAATTCCTACGATAGGCATCGGTGCCGGATCTCATTGCGATGGACAGGTATTAGTTGTGCACGATATGCTGGGATTGAATAAAGGCTTTAGACCCAGATTTCTGAGGCAATACCTCAACCTTTTTGTTTTGTTTTTGGGAGCAGTTGAGAGTTATGTGGACGATGTAAAGAAAGGCGATTTCCCGAATGAGAAGGAGCAGTACTGAATTATATATTTTACAGGTATACTTCACAATTAACATACTTACACAAAATAAGGGGTCGCAATAGACCGCCTTTCTTTACGGCCATAGAAGCCGAGGGAGTAAAACGATGAAGTCTGAATTGAAAAAAATGCAATTCCCTCCTACACCTGGAGATATCCTTGATGATGATGTTTTGTATGAGGATAATCATCTGATCGCCATCAATAAGAAAGCCGGGGATATTGTACAGATTGACGACACCGGCGATGAGCCCTTGGACGAAAAGGTAAAGAGATATATTGCCGCTAAATATAATAAGCCTAACGGGGCGTTTTTAGGCGTCGTACATCGTTTGGACAGGCCTGTAAGTGGCGTAATTTTATTCGCTAAAACCAGTAAAGCACTTGAGCGGATTAACCGGATGTTCAAAAGCCGGGAAATGCATAAGACTTACTGGGCGGTGGTACGGAACCGGCCCGCCGTCGAAGAGGCGAAGCTGATCCATTGGCTAATTAAAAACCCACAGAAAAATGTAACGAGAGCTTATGATCACGAAGTTCCCGGAAGTCAGAGGGCGGAGCTCAGCTATAAGCTTATGGGAAGCCTCAATGGATATTACCTTATTGAGGTTGATCCCATCACCGGTCGTCCGCATCAGATAAGGGTCCAGCTATCCACGTTGAACTGCCCGATCGTGGGAGACAATAAATACGGTTATCCGCGAGGGAGTCTGAAAAAAAGTATCTGCCTTCATGCCCGCAGATTACAGTTTATTCATCCTGTAAAAAAAGAGCCCGTAGATATTTTAGCTCCGCTTCCTGAAGATGGTTTCTGGGAGCGATTCGGGGAGTTTATGTGATCAAACTTACGCGGTGGTATTTTCATCAAAATCCGTTCCCAGACTAAGCTCCAACCATTCATCCATCTCTTTTTCTACAAAGCGGAGTTTTTCACGAATCGCATCTACCGCTGGCTTACCTAAAGGGAGCCTTAAAGGCGGATTTTTTTCGTTTATCAGACTTATAATGGCTTGAGCTGCCTTATCCGGATCACCAGGTTGCTTTCCATCCATTTGTCGAAGCATTTCTATCCTTTCTCCGGAGCTACTATCGTAATCCGCAATTCGGTTTTCTGCTCTGGCAGATGAGGGTCCTGCCCAGGCGGTTCTGAAAGGCCCCGGCTCCACCAGAGTCATCCGAATGTTCAAAGGCTTAAGCTCCAGTGCCAATGCTTCGCTCATTCCCTCTAGTGCGAACTTACTGGCATTGTACAGACCAGTGCCGGCATTTGCTCTGACTCCCGACATCGATGATATCTGCACAATATGTCCCGAACCCTCACTGCGCATAATTGGGAGTACGGCCTGGGTAACGGCTAGAACACCGAAGAAATTTGTTTCCATTTGCTCGCGCGCTTCTTCCATGCTGACTTCTTCTACTGCCCCAAATAGACCATATCCGGCATTGTTTACCAATACGTCGATTCTGCCGAATTGGTCGACGATGTGGGTGATAACCGGACCAATTTGTTCATGTTTATTAACATCCAATTGAATACCGAAGGTTTTGCCATGCACCAGGTCGGTAAACTCTTCAATCTGCTCCGGTTTTCGGAGTGTTCCAAAAACTATATCACCGTTTTGTGCCGCTGCAAGGGCTAATGCCCTTCCCAAACCACCGGAAACGCCGGTGATTAGCCAAATTTTTGAAGATGTGTTCATACCTGCAATTTACCAATAATATAAAACAGCCGAAATTTTTATCATTTAAATAAAAGTTACGGTTCTTCCCGGACTTGATCCGGGACCTCCTGAATTATTACAAAGTAAATCTCATATATCATGTGTTTTTGAAGGTTTAGTCAGGAGACCCCGTGTCGTGGCACGGGGAGATCATGAGGAGGTCATGGAGAGAGCATGAGGTGTATTGTATCGTCCTACAATAAGGTTCTTCCCGGACGCCGATCCGGGATCTCCTGATATTGCCTAAGTGCATCTTTTGCCTAAACTCAATTTTGTAGGTTTAGTCAGGAGATCCCGTGTCGTGGCACGGGGAGAGCAGGCGGAGATCAGAAGCAGAAAAAATTGAAACGAAAAAGAGGCTGCCCATTTTGTTAATTAAGACAGCCTCTTTTTTATCTATAATACTGAATCTTTTACTTTTTCAGCTTTGCTTTTAGATTTTCATCAAGAGCTGCCAGGAACTCTTCAGTGTACAGGTAATGTTCACCATGGCTTACTTTATTTCCATGGATACAAACAGCGAGGTCTTTAGTCATCTTTCCACTTTCTACAGTTTCAATACAAACCTGCTCCAGGGCATGACAGAAGTCAATTAGCGCCTGGTTATTGTCTAATTTTCCGCGAAACTCTAGTCCTCTGGTCCATGCAAAGATCGAAGCTATTGGATTGGTGGATGTGGGTTTACCCGCCTGATGATCACGATAATGACGCGTTACAGTACCATGAGCAGCTTCAGCTTCCATAGTGCCGCCATCCGGTGTAACTAACACCGACGTCATTAAGCCTAATGAGCCGAAACCTTGGGCAACAGTGTCTGATTGCACGTCGCCATCGTAGTTCTTGCAAGCCCATACAAAATTTCCGTGCCATTTTAGTGCTGAGGCGACCATGTCGTCAATTAAACGATGTTCGTAAGTGATTCCAGCGGCATCAAACTTAGCCTTGAATTCGTTCTGGTAAACCTCTTCAAATATGTCTTTGAAACGGCCGTCATATTTCTTTAGAATAGTATTTTTCGTAGACAGGTATAATGGCCAGTTTTTAGCCAATGCCTGATTAAAACATGCGCGTGCAAAACCGAAGATACTCTCATCAGTATTATACATGGCTAGAGCCACACCATCGCCCTTAAAATCATAAACATCAAAGGACTGTACCTCACCACCATCTTCCGGTGTGAAAGAAATAGTTAGTTTACCCTTACC
>CAZFQV010000252.1:0-4067 GCA_964521175.1 uncultured Sphingobacterium sp. | reverse complement strand
GTATGGCAGGCTACACAGCCATTCTCAACATAAATGGCCTTACCCTTTATGGCATCCTCGCTCATCGGTTCGACCCCTGGCAAAACCGCATTATTCCGCTGGTTATTTAATGCCGGCATGATACATACAAACAAGGTAAGCACCAGAAACAACGCAAATGCGGTGGTAAAAAGTTTCGTATGATTATTAAAAAATTCCATTGTCGTTAATTATAATTTTTCATCTGAGGCTGAATAGGCCTGATTAAGCTTTTCAATTGCTGCTTCTCTCACATCAACCGTTATTCCACCGGCCATCATTTTATAAATATTATAAGCAAAGAATAGATGTGACAGCCACATCAGGCTTCCACCTATTGCTCGCCATAGCCAATACGGAGCCATAAAAACTACGCTGTCTATAAACGGCTTGCCTTCAATCCACATCAATCCTTTCAACGTGCCTCCATACATTAAGGGTATAGTATAAAAAAGTAAGCCGATAAGCGCTAGCCAGAAATGTGCTCCCACGGTAATTTGAGGAGCCTCTTTACCAGTTAACCGGGGCACCAGTGCATATATTCCCGCCCAAAGAAAGAAACAGATAATTCCATACATTGTGAGATGGGAATGCGCCACTGTAAAATCAGTAAAATGCCAGATCAGGTTCGTTGAACGGAATGCCTCTGCTGTACCCTGAAGTGAACCAGTAAAGTAAAAAATCACCCCAACAAGGAAAAATGGCAAGGTGTAGCTAGATGATACTTTATACCAGGCTCCATTGAATGTCAATAGAAAGTTCGCTGATCCCGCCACAACAGGAATGACCATCCCCATACTCCCCACAATAGCTGTCGTCTGGAGCCACCACGGAATGGAGCTGAAAACAAAATGGTGCGTGCCTATTACAGTATAAAAAAGGATTTGTGTCCAGAATGCCAGGATACCCAGACTATAAGAGTAAATCGGTTTATTCAATTGCTGAGGCAGGAAATAATAAACGATACCTAATGTGAATAGCATAAACCACATTCCCACTCCCTGGTGCATATAGTATCCCTGAATTATTGTCTCGCCCAGTCCGTCCTGCCACAAAGGCACATAAGCGACGATGGTTATAATAATGGCAAACATTACGGCGGCGACCATATACCAATTGGAAATATAGATCTCTTTCGTTTTTCTTTGCGCAATGGTTCTGAGGAAGTTGATCAGCGTCAGAATCAACGCTATCCCGAAGAGCAGTTGTACAGGCCAGATATACTCGCGAAATTCGCCACCACCATTGTTAATGCCGGCCATCAAAAAAATACTTCCCAGGAAAACAGAAACATTAATTAATATGAGGGTCCACCAGCCCATCCTGATACTCGCCAGAGTAGAATTACCTACCCTAGGAACTACGTAATAGCCCAAAGCCAGCATTCCTAAGGATGACCATCCCCAAAATACCGCATTGGTATGCACGGGTCTCAATCGGCCAAAACTCAGCCAGCTGAGCTGATCCAGATCCGGTGATACAAACTTCATTCCCACGTATTCACCAACAGTTGTTCCGAATAGCAACCAAAAAGTTGCTGTGAGAATGAACCAAATAATTAGCTTAGATAAGGCAGGATCGACGGGGTGCCTCAGACTGGCCCGCTTTTTTGTTGCAACAACGGGAAGATCAACCACAGGATTAATGCCGATCAATAAACCTTTGCGATCATCTGCCTGCTCCTGGCCTGACAATTCATTATGTGTCAATGTATAATCCAGCGCCTCTTTTCGCTTGGCAAGGAAATTATCTACATCCTGACTATTCGATTGCCGTAAATATTCTGCAAGTCTCTCGCCCTCTTCCCGGTTCTTCTTGTCTTGGAATGCATTCATCGCATTTAGGATCTTCACAACCGATAAAATGATCCCACCTAAAATAGGGATGGAAATAAGAATAAGGGTAATGATAATGCCTCCTTCACCAAGTACAGATTTCCCGTTTACTGACTGAGAAAATGCAGGGTTGCTGCCTAACAAAACCGATCCAAGTAAAAGACCTAATATTTTTACAGATTTATCATAGGTTTTGTTTTCGGGCGTGCTTTGTTTTCTAAACCTGAGGTATTCCTCGATCTGTTTACTATCCATCGTATTAATATACTTTTTAAATCGTCCTTGCTCTACTTCATCATTTTTTATTTTATTCATCTCACGTATACGTTTTATTTTACCATAAAGCTGCCATACGGTAATAAGCATAGTGATTAGAATCAGAAACAATAGCGTTAAAAGAACCGGACTATTGTGATTTATGGTGTCGGAAACGGCCGATTGAGGAAAGAGCGGAAGAGCAAGACTCATGGTCGGCATGAATACTGCAAAGAATTTTACAACACGCATTTTAATTGATATTAATCTCTTTTTAAGTTCAAAAATTACTTTTTTAACGTAATGAGTCCCAGATCCAGGTCCTTATTAAAATCTTCTATACTTGCCTTTTGGAGCATTTCGGCCATCTGGTCTCTGATAACTTTAAATTCATGATGCAAGGGACAAGGGTTAGTTTCCGAACAATACGCTAATCCTAAACCACAGCCCGTAAATAAGCCGTCACCATCGATAGCCTCAACGACCTTGACTAAAGGTCTTTTAAGACTTGCTTCATTAATATAAAAACCACCACGCGGCCCCTTGGCAGATTGAATGATTCCTTTCCGACTCAGATCCTGTAAGATTTTCGCTAGAAAATGTTCTGGAGAATTGATTCCCTCAGCAATCTCCTTAATCCCTACCCGGCCGCCGGAAGCCGTTTTATGTGCAATAAAAAATACCGCACGCATAGCATATTCACATGTTTTAGAGAAAATCCCCATGGCGCAAATATAAAAAAATATAATAAATAAAGAGTTTAATCTCTTTTATTTATGCAATAAAAATTGGAGGTAAAAAATTCGGAAAATATGTAAAAAAAGGACCGGATAGTTAATATCCGGCCCTACATCTACCTATGAAAAACATGCCCTTGGGGGGCATCTCATTCTGTTCAAATGATATGCCAGTCCTGCTTAACTTATTTTAGCACAGATAATCAGGCAATTGTCCGGTTGAGATATTGATAATGTGGATTATTTGCCCCGCTTTGATGATGAAATTACCCTTAAGGTTTCTGTTAATAAGACCAGGCGGGAATAGGGCAGCCAGACCGTTGACTGAGTCTATTATTAGACCCTATTTTTAATATAATGATGGGGGGAAATTAATCACGTGGATAAGCGGTGATAATAATCATCATAAAAAAAGAGCAGTCTTGTCAGACTACTCTTAAATTAATGGGTGGATGATGGGGTTCGAACCCACGACCCTCGGCACCACAAACCGATGCTCTAACCAGCTGAGCTACAACCACCATTTGATGATGCAAAAGTAAGCATTTCGGCCTATTCTCCAAATTTTTTAATCAATTCTGCTTCATCCGATTTTTGAGGTTATCTGGCCTTGTTTCGCAAGGCAAATTCTATAACCTTAAAAACAAAATCAGTATAATTGCGGGTATACGATTGATATGAATGATTGAGTTATACACTGATGGTGCTTCCAGTGGGAATCCGGGTCCTGGAGGCTATGGATTAATACTGCGTTCAGGAAAGCATTACAAGGAATTAGCGGAAGGCTATAGAAAAACTACCAATAATCGAATGGAACTGATGGCTGTCATCAAGGGTCTGGAAAGTATAAAAAAAACCGGCCAACAGGTGATGGTCTACACCGATTCTAAGTACATTATCGATTCAGTGGAGAAGAAGTGGGTGTTCAATTGGGTAAAAACAGACTTCAAAGGAAAAAAAAATAAAGACCTCTGGCTGAGATTTCTGGAGGTGTACCGGCTTCATAGCATCAGTTTTAGCTGGGTAAAGGGTCATGCCGGTCATCCGGAAAACGAACGTTGTGACGAAATGGCCGTCAAAGCCTCTCAGCAAAAAGATCTTTTGATCGACCATGTATTCGAATCAGAAGCATACTGACACCAATCAATCTATTCCGCCGATCACTCCCATCTGCTCCAACTTTATATTCGCCTGTTCATCTGGTGTCAATCCCGAGTATTCG
>CAZFQV010000251.1:0-4069 GCA_964521175.1 uncultured Sphingobacterium sp. | reverse complement strand
GTGGCGATAGGAGCAGCGATCCAGGGTGGGGTTCTTACCGGAGAGGTTAAAGACGTTTTATTGTTAGACGTAACTCCGCTTTCTTTAGGAATCGAAACGATGGGTGGTGTGATGACTAAACTTATTGAATCCAACACGACTATTCCGAGTAAAAAATCTGAAACGTTCTCAACAGCCTCTGATAATCAGCCATCCGTAGAGATTCACATTCTACAGGGTGAGCGTCCTATGGCAAATCAGAACAGAACTATCGGAAGATTCCATCTCGACGGAATACCACCCTCACCGCGGGGTATCCCTCAGATTGAAGTTACTTTCGATATTGATGCCAACGGTATTTTACATGTTTCGGCAAAGGATAAAGCCACAGGAAAAGAGCAGAAAATTCGTATTGAGGCTTCGTCGGGTCTAACTGATGAAGAGATCAAAAAGATGAAAGATGAGGCAGAGTCGAACGCAGAAGCAGATAAGAAAGCTCGTGAAGAGGTTGAAAAACTGAATGCTGCGGACGCCCTGGTCTTTTCTACAGAAAAGCAACTGAAAGAATATGGTGATAAATTATCTGCAGATAAAAAAACTCCTATTGAAGAAGGCCTTAAAAAGCTGAAAGATGCCCATGCTGCGAAAGATTTTGCTGCAATGGAGACCGCTCAGGCAGAGCTTCAGGCAGCGTGGAATACGGCTTCTGAAGAGATGTATAAGGCTTCCGCAGATGCAGGAGGAGGGCAACCAGGCGACGGATCTCAGCAAGACGCTTCGGCTGACAGTGGAGATCAGGTAACTGATGTTGATTTCGAAGAGGTGAAAGAAGACGACAAGTAAATTCGATTAACCAATAAAAAAAGAGGCTGTCTCATAAGTGAGATGGCCTCTTTTGTTTCGAAATAAAATTCTGTGCTGAGCCTTGGAATTTGAATCACCTATAATTTCAACCTAAGATGTTGTCAAATTAACTAAGTTTTTCGGCCATTTGCTGCTGCTTCAAAATAATATTTGGCACAAAATGAAGAGGCTATCCTTTTGAGACAGCCTCTTTTTTTGAGATTGTTCTTGCGAGTGCTTTCTTAATAATGCCTCAAGCCATTGTCTTCCGGGATTTACCTTTCGAAATGGTTTGGCATTCTGATTGAAACGTTATTTCACAACCTGGTACGGTGCAATTAAGCCCATAAATTATCCGGGTACTCTCCTGAAGCCACCAGTTGATCAATACTCTGCTGGACAATCGGTTTATCTTCTATATAAGTTACTCCAAACCATTTGTTTTGCGTGGGAATAACTTTAAATGTAGCTTTCCCATTCTTTATAAGTTCATCGGCAACTAAGGGAATAAAGAATTCAGCTTTTGGATTATTTTTATTACGAATTGCGAACTCTTTAAACATTTTTTCTGTAAGCTCAAACACTTCAGGGGTAAAACCCCAGAAGTTCATAGAAACTCTGGAATCAGACCTTAAAGGGTGTTCTATTTCTCCCTCTTCGAATACAATGTTGCGGGTATTCTTACCGTTTTCATCCTGTTTGAAATAGACTTTAACCCGCTCGTGGATCTCAGCGAGGTTGCCATCCTTATCGACTTCACATACGCCCCTCGACACAGATCCATGTTCGGAGAGGGTGTTATCTATTTGAAACCCGATCATTGAAAATGTATCATCTTTGGCTTCGTTACAGAGGAAATCGTACATTTTCTGATAAGCCTCCCGCCCGTAAAAGTCATCAGCATTAATTACGCAAAAGGGTTCGTTTACAACCTGCCGGGCAGCGAGTGTAGCATGTGCTGTGCCCCAGGGTTTGGCGCGTTCTATTTCAATATCGATTCCGAAAGGCTTTAAATCATAAGTCTGAAAAACATATTCTGTTTTGATTTTACCGTTGAGTCTGGGTTCGAAGATAGCTTGGAAGTTATCGGCAAACTCTTCGCGAATAATAAATACTACTTTGCCAAAACCCGCTTCTATTGCATCATAAATAGAGTAATCAATGATAGTCTCTCCATTGGGTCCGAATCCGTCGGTTTGTTTCATGCTGCCATAACGACTAGCCATTCCTGCTGCCAGGATCACTAAAGTAGGTTTCATAATTTTCTTGTTATTCTTGTTTATTGAAGTATATATTTATTGAAATTGTTTCAATCTGCTTAAAAATGGCTCTGCCTGTTAGCGCGGCTTCTTACCTGTGAGTATGCCAAACAACCCTCTCACAATTGCTGTACCGATTTGTCGGGTTATCGGAGCATTGATCACTTTTTCCAGTGTGCTCTTTTCAGCCCGTCGTGAAGCTGTGGTTCTGAGGCCTTTTATTTTTTCTTCATTCGCGGTCTTTTCGATGATCCTTCTGCTGAGAATTTCGTAAGCACTTTCCGGATTTATTACTTCCTGATATTCTTGGAACAAGGTGCTGTTCTGCATTAAGGTATCAGCATCTGCCGGTGACAAGGGCCCCATTACTGCCCTTGGAGGAATTAGATGAGTGGCTACCACCTCCGTGGGGATACCTTTTTCATTTAATACAGTGATCAGTGCCTGGCCGGTTCCCAAAGAGGTAAGAACCCTGTCTATCTCATAGAAGTCTGAACGCGGATAGGTTTTTACTGTTTTTCTGAGTGCTTCTACATCATTTGGGGTAAAGGCTCTCAAGGCGTGCTGTACGCGGTTACCCAATTGTCCTAATACGCTTTCGGGTACATCCATCGGCGACTGGGTACAAAAAAACACTCCAACGCCTTTGGAGCGAATAAGTCGGATGATAGTTTCGACCTGTTCCAGAAATGCCCTCGAAGAATTATTGAAAAGCAGGTGCGCTTCATCAAAGAAAAAGACAAGTTTAGGCTTATCCAGATCACCAGACTCCGGCAAAGTATAGAAGATCTCCGCTAATAAGCTGAGTAAAAACGTCGAATAAAGAACGGGTTGATTCTGTACATCTGATATATTAAGGAGGCTAATTGTTCCTTTGCCATCTATCCGGCTAAAAAGATCCTGGATGTCAAAAGATCTTTCGCCGAATATGCGGGTAAGGCCCTGTTGTTCTATAGTTATTATTTTTCTCAGGATTGTCCCTGCGGTAGAGCTTGATATAGTGCCGTAATTTTCTTTAATCTCAGCTGCACCTGGTCCATCAGAGAGGTAGGAGACAACCTTCTTCAAATCACTCAAATCGAGCAGCGGAAGTTGGTTATCATCTGCGTACTTGAATATCATAGACATTACCCCGGTCTGAGTTTCGCTCAAACTGAGAATTTTAGAGAGTAAGACCGGGCCGAACTCAAGAACTGTAGCACGCATTTGTGCACCTTGTTTTCCTGACAGGGAATATAGCTCAACCGGAAATCCGGAAGGACTAAATTTCTGCCCGATGGCGGCTGCTCTTTCCTCCATTTTCGCATTAGTCTGACCTGGCTGATTCAAGCCGGAAAGGTCTCCCTTTACATCGAGCATGAAAACCGGAACTCCCGCATCTGAAAGCTGCTCAGCAATAAGCTGCAGGGTACGGGTCTTACCTGTTCCGGTCGCGCCTGCAATTAGCCCATGTCGATTCATCATCTTAAGAGGAAGATTGACAGGTGCTTCGGCGATGATATTTCCATCGAGTATTCCGGCACCGAGAAAGATAGCAGATCCTTTGGTGGAGTAAGAATTTCTAATGATTTCCGAAAATTCCATTGTTTTATCCATGAGGTTGTTTATCTACAGGTGAAGCTACAGTTTTGACAATTATTAACCTAGAAACAGCATAATTATACTGTCATTCTGTTACCTACCCTTATTTTTAACATATTTCTCCAGCCATTGATCCATCTCCCATAACATATGCAATACTGATTCCTGAGCACGATATGAATGGGATTCAGCAGGCAATAATACCAACCTGGCAATGGCTCCATGTCCTTTGAGCGCAGTGAACAGTCGTTCACTTTGCATAGGGAAGGTCCCGGCATTATTGTCAGCTTCACCATGGATGATGAGTAATGGTGTTTTTATCTTGTCAACATAGCTGAACGGCGACATCCTGTAATATAACTCAGGGGCCTGCCAATAGGTACGTTCTTCGGCTTGAAAACCGAAAG
>CAZFQV010000250.1:0-4070 GCA_964521175.1 uncultured Sphingobacterium sp. | reverse complement strand
ATATCAGCTCCGGCTCGCAGGAAGTCACTATGGACGAGGTGAGCATCATCACAGATTTTATCCAACAGGAGGCAGGCCTTGCTGCAGACCTTATCTGGGGGAATTGTACGGATGAGAGCTTAGAAGAAAATATTTCAGTTACCATCATTGCCACTGGCTTCCAGACGATGGAAGAAAGAGCGGTTGAAAAAAGCCAGGTGCGTAAGGTGTCTTTGCTGACTCCTGAACAGGCACCTTTAGTAAGACCGCTACAGGAGAACACCTTCATGAAGGTAAAAGAAGAAAATATTCAGGAGCCTGTCTTGAAAAAGGAAGAAAGTCAGGTCGACTTGTTTGCCGGGTATTTCCAGAGTAGTCCCAAAGCAGAGATTGAAAAGGTCACTGATCCAAATGAAGGGATTCGTCATACTTTAACTGACGAAATTCCTCAGGAGACTACAGGGGACGATCCTAATGACATGATCATCAAGAGGGCGGAGCTTGTTAATGAAAAGCAAGGTGCAATAGACGATCAGGTAGAGACAAGTGAGGAAATCCCTA
Organism: uncultured Sphingobacterium sp.; assembly: GCA_964521175.1. Taxonomy (GTDB): domain Bacteria; phylum Bacteroidota; class Bacteroidia; order Sphingobacteriales; family Sphingobacteriaceae; genus Daejeonella. The sequence goes on along the minus strand of CAZFQV010000250.1, from coordinate 3,530 downwards.
ATCCCGACGAAAATAAAACTGATGAATCTATCGAAGAACAGCTTAAAAAATCAAAAGAACGCATATTACGCTTAAAAGAACTCAGTATGAAACTCCGTACCAGCAATGGCTTGCAAGAGCTGGAAAATGAGCCGGCTTATAAGCGTAAGCAAATGCCTTTGCAGAATGTTCCTCATTCTTCTGAATCTCAGGTTTCCCGCTTTACGCTGAATACTGAGGAAGGCATTACGGAAATAAGACCTAACAACTCCTTTCTTCACGATAATGTTGACTAAATGGGCATAGTATACACTGAAAGCCTCTGTCTGTCTTATCAGCCGGAGGCTTTCGTGTTTTTAGCGCGACTTTAGCAGGCATTGATTTGGCTTTGATAATCAGGCGTTAAACCTTAACTTTGCAACAAAAAATACAGAACATTTAATTTATATAGACTTGGACTTATTTGATAAGATTTCGAAGAACATGGGACCTCTGGGTCAACACCAGAAAATGGCGCATGGTTATTTTTCATTTCCTAAACTAGAGGGCGAAATTGCTCCTCACATGAAATTCAGAGGTAAAGAACATCTTGTATGGAGCCTTAATAACTATCTGGGGCTCGCCAATCACCCCGAAGTAAGAAAGACTGATACAGATGCTGCAGCACAATTCGGACTAGCCTATCCAATGGGGGCAAGGATGATGTCGGGTAACTCTAATCATCATGAAGAATTAGAGCGTGAATTGGCAGAGTTCGTAGGTAAGCAGGATGCATTTCTGTTGAATTACGGTTATCAGGGAATAATGTCAGCGATTGACGCTCTTGTTGACAGGCATGATGTCATCGTATATGATGCCGAATCGCACGCCTGCATTATCGACGGCGTAAGGCTTCACCAGGGTAAGCGCTTTGTGTATTCACATAATGATATGAAGAGCCTTGAAAAGCAGCTGGAGCGCGCTTCCAAATGGGTAGAGACTACTGGTGGCGCTATTCTTGTAATTACTGAGGGCGTGTTTGGAATGTCGGGTGCACAAGGTAAATTAAAAGACATTACCGAACTCAAGAAAAAGTTCAATTTTCGTATATTGATAGATGATGCGCATGGCTTCGGGACAATGGGTGAGACAGGTGCCGGAACGCATGAAGCGCAAGGCTGCATAGAAGAAATAGATATCTACTTCGGCACTTTCGCGAAGTCTATGGCCGGAATTGGAGCGTTTATAGCTTCCACGGAAGAGATTACCAATTTCCTTCGCTATAACATGCGTTCTCAAACTTTCGCTAAATCCTTACCAATGCCTATGGTATTGGGCTTAAAAAAACGATTGGAGCTATTAAAAAGCAAGCCTGAACTCCGAAGTAAATTATGGGAGGTCGCTACTACCCTTCAAAAAGGACTGAAAGAGAGAGGGTTTAATATTGGAGTAACCGACACCATGGTCACGCCAGTGTTCCTTGAAGGAGAACTGCCTGAGGCAACAGCCATAACGATGGATCTTCGGGAAAATTATGGTATATTCTGCTCGATTGTGGTTTACCCGGTTATTCCTAAGGGCTTAATTATGCTGAGACTGATCCCAACAGCCCTTCATACGATGGAGGATGTTAACCGTACCCTTGACGCTTACAGTGAAATAGCAGTGAAGCTTCAGAAAGGTCATTATAAGGAAAAGAACCTGACATAGTTCAGAGGAATTATTTTAAAAAACCCCTTTATATAGCAAATAAAGGGGTTTTTTAATTTGATCTATTGGCAATCCATTGATAAATAGCGACTTATGATTGGGTAATCTACTTTTATTGTGTATAACATAGGATATTGTGGAAAAAAACGCCAATAGGCACAGTTTATTTTAACGTCAAATATTTTTTTTTATCAAAAAACATTATACATTAGCTAATAGTAATCATACTAACCTCAAAACTAAAGGAGTAACAAAACATGAAAAAATTTCAAGAAGCAAAAAGTTTGATCGAATCATTGGAAGCAGACGCTGACAAATTCTACAACAAAGCAAACAGTGCAGCCGGTACTCGTGTGAGAAAAGGCATGCAGGATCTAAAGAATCTTGCTCAGTCTATCCGTCTCGAAGTACAGGAAACCAAAAACAAAGACGCAGCTACTAAGAAATAGTTTGTAGAGGAAATTAAAAGACCCGTCTGGATTTTTCCAACGAGTCTTTTAATTTTCATTGAATTAAATCAAAAGCAATTTCCGTAGTTCCGAGTCTATTAACTCTTTCGTGCCCTTGCTTACTTTTACTAAAGGTAAACGAAGAGTATCGCTGCAAATATCCAATATTTCCAGCCCGCATTTTACACCCGCTGGATTTCCTTCAACAAAGCAAAGGCTCGTGAAGTCCATTAGGCTGAAGTGCAAGGTCACAGCTTCCTTAAATTTACCTTCCAGAGATAATGTAACCATCCTTGACAGGATCTGTGGGACGGCATTTCCAATCACGGAGATTACTCCCGCAGAGCCCATAGACATCAGGGGGAGTGCCACGCCGTCATCGCCTGATATAAATAGAAAATCATCAGGTTTGTCCCGCAGAATTATGGCGAACTGATCAAAATTCCCCGAAGCCTCCTTTGTTCCAATAATGTTCTTGAAATCATGCGCCAGCCGCAAGGTGGTGTCTGCAGAGACGTTCATGCTTGTCCGGCCGGGAACATTATAAAGCATAACGGGCAGTTCCGATTCTTCGGCAATGGCCTTATAATGCTGATATATACCTTCTTGACTGGGTTTGCTATAATAGGGTGAAACGGAAAGAATGGCGTCAAATCCCGAGGTATTAAATTTTTTGATATCCTTTATTACTTCTGCGGTATTATTTCCGCCAATACCGGCCATAAGCGGTACTCTTCCCGCAGTATGTTCTACCGTGGTGTCCCATACGGCTTGCTTTTCATCACTGCTCAGTGTTGCAGCTTCGCCGGTTGTACCCAATGATACAAGGTATTGAACTCCTCCGTTAATGGTATGATCAATGATATTCTTTAGACCGGAATGATCTACTGCCCCATCTGCTTTAAATGGAGTAACCAATGCTACTCCTGTTCCATGAAATTTATTCATTCTGGTTTATTTTATGCGATCCTGACTCGCAAATTTACGGGTTAAGCCCCAATTTTAAAATGATTTTGTCAATACGATGAGAATTTTGCCGGTCTAGCTAATCATCTGGCTCAGTTCATCATCAGAAATGATAGGGATTTTTAGCTTGGTTGCCTTCTCCAGTTTCGAAGGGCCCATATTATCGCCAGCCACGAGATAATCTAACCTTGCAGAAATACTACTTAGTATTTTCCCTCCATTTGCTTCAATAAGGTCTTTTAGCTCATCCCGACTGTACTTTGCGAAGACCCCCGATATTACAAAGGTTTTGTCGGCAAGTTTGTTGCTTTGCAGTTCAACGTGTACTTCAAAAACCTCAAACTGTAACCCGTGACTACGCAATGCCTCGATCTGCTCTGTATGCCGAGGCTCAGCGAAGTATTCAATCAGACTTTCCGCAATTCTATCCCCGATCTCATCCGTCGC
>CAZFQV010000249.1:0-4074 GCA_964521175.1 uncultured Sphingobacterium sp. | reverse complement strand
TTCTCTGCATCTCCTGACTCTACAAAATAGCTGCTGGTATTGTTTGGTTTTATTATCATATTTTGGAAATTGGATATTAGCTTTGGAGACCGTCGCCACCTGACCAAATGAATTCTTGTCAGCCGCCCCGGAATAAACCGAAACAATCTTCTCTCCCACGGGCAGATCGAATCTTTCCCATGAAGGTTTAAAGCATATCTCGCCCTGAGGATCGCTTAGCGTACATTCGCTGAAGCTGACCAGAATGAGTTTGCCCCCGCTTCTTTCCCAGCACTTCACGATACCATTCAGGCGAGATCCGTTCTCGAAATGGAGTTCAGTCTGCCGGTTCTGAACGATCCCCAACTCGAGGAGATCCCGGTCGCTGGCATCTTCCGGTGCTTTGTTCAAACCTCTCCACCAGCCTAGCGGTGACGAAAATCCATCTTGATGGTATATTTTTCCGTGACCGGCAAGCTGCCTGTCAGCATATGCTAAAGCGCAAGGCCCCGCGGCTCGTATAAACAAGAGTTCGTCGTCCCGACCCATGGTCATATCCGTGAAAACGCCGCTCAGTTGAAGTCCGGAGCTATAAACCGCTGTAGCGATATTGCCTGAGTTGATGGCTTTCAGTATACCTTCGGATCCTCCGCGGCGAAAAGCCATGGTATCAGCAAACTCGTCCAGCACTTTAGTCAGCGTCTGGAAGTCGGGCGTGATAAATAGCTGCGGTTGCGGCTTGGTGATGTCGAAAGGGAAATTCACAGCATCTGCTGTATACCCGTATTTCTTTACCTGCGGATCCATGCAGCTCTTGCTCTCGCCGATGGAGGACAGCAAGCCCGCGCCATAGATTTTATGTTCTTCTGGTGTGCCGATGAGGCCATATTCTACGGTCCACCAATGCAAGCGACTCAACAAGGCCATTTCCGAAGGATCACCGAGGTTCTTCTGGCAAAATTCTACTTTTTTCTCTGCCTTCCTCAAAGCCACAGGATCCGGATCGTACATTTCTTTTAGGATGGATAGCTCCCTGATCGCTTCATACAGTTCAAAGTCTCTGGAAGAATACATGGCCTTGGCGCCGATGGAGCCGAAATAGCGGAGGTAATCCGCATAATCCTTGTCGGCAAGGATAGGAGCATGACCGGCAGATTCATGAATGATATCCGGTGCCGGAGTATAATAAATATGATGTAACTGTCTGATATCAGCGGCAATAACCAATACCCTGCAGGACTGGTACTCCATAAAAGCGGCGGGGGGGATAAAGCCATCAACCGTCACCGCTCCCCAGCCTATTTTTTTTAGCGCATCATTCATCTCTTGCAGATGGGGTATTTTTTCGATGCTTAAACCCGCTGCTTCCAGGCCGGGTATATAAGGGTAGTAGGCGACGTCTTTGAGGTAGCTATAGTTCTGGCGCATGACATACCTCCACACCGCCTGATCGACTGCTGTATAGCGTTCGTAGCGCTGTTCAACAATAAATTGTTTCAGATGATCTGGTAAGTTTTTTACCTGTGGATTATCAAAATCATTAATGGTATTCATTGCCTGAATGGGGTAGATAGCGTTTATAAAGTTAAGGATTTTTTTCCTCCTCTGGTTTTTTGGGGAGCGCTTTTCAGTGACGAATGGCGATAATTTTATTATTTTTGATGCACTAAACGAAGATGAAAAAGCGAATTCTGATTACCGGGGCGGCGGGCTTTATAGGAAGTAATTTGACCCTCAGTTTATTGCGTAGCGGGAGATATTCGGTTATCGGGCTGGATAATTTCGATAGTTTTTATTCCCGGGAAGAGAAGGAAAGGAATATCGCTTCTTTCATTTTGAATCCCGACTTTAAGCTAATAGAAGGGGATATCTGCAATAGCATAGACCTGGAGCGCATTGGCGAGGTGGATGTGATTGTGCATCTGGCGGCCAAGGCTGGTGTCCGCCCCAGCATACAGGATCCTATCCTTTATCAGCAGGTCAATGTAGGAGGCACCCAGAGCCTGCTTGAATTCGCTCGTCGTAGAAGTATTAAGCAGTTTGTCTTTGCTTCTTCCAGCAGCGTTTATGGCATCAACGAAGATGTCCCCTGGTCTGAAGAGCACCAGCTCCTGCCTATCAGCCCCTATGCTTCCACTAAGCTGTCTTGCGAGATGCTGGGGCATGTTTATAGTCATCTATATGGGATACGCTTCCTGGCACTGCGATTTTTTACGGTGTATGGTCCGGCACAGCGCCCCGATCTGGCCATCCATAAGTTTTTTCGGGCAATAAGCCAGGGCCAGCCTATTCCTGTATTTGGCGATGGATCTACCAGCAGGGACTATACTTTTGTTGAGGATACGGTAAAAGGCATTGAAGAAGCGATCCATTACGAAGCTTCAGGTTTTGAAATTATCAATCTGGGAAACCACCGTACTATTACACTCGCGGAGTTGATCTCTGCCATAGAAGATATTTGCGGCCGGAAGGCCATTATTGATCGCCAGCCTGAACAAGCGGGTGACGTGCCGCGAACTTTTGCCGACATCAGCAAAGCAAAGAGACTGTTGAATTATCATCCCGATACGGATCTGATCACCGGATTAAACAAATTCTATGAGTGGTTTTCTACGCGGGAAGCTAACAGATAGCTTTGTCTTGCTATCCGATATATAGTCGAATATTGCTGAAAAGAGAGTTTTTGGGAATAAAATCCCGCCGAAGAAAAGGGACTAAAACTTTGTTTTAGCTTATTCTAAGCCTTTGAGTCGGGCTTATGAGAGCAGCATTTTTCATTGTCCATCGAAAAAGTCTTCGCCAACCTGTTAATTTCATATGTGATTTTTACTCGCATTCCAACATTTACCCGATTGAGATTCTCACGTTCAGTCAGGCCTAAGGAGGCGAAATTTTATTTAGCGTGAGATTTTGCTGGTACGCGCTATAGCTGATAAATTACGGCAACTCAATCTTTTTCACGCCGAGCTTCTGCGGATGGAATACATAGTATATCCCGCTGAAGGATAATATGACAGAATTAAAATAAAACAGCAGGCTGATCATCACCGCCAGGTGTTGATCCATGCTAAGATATTGAGCTCCGTAAACAAAGACAAGTTCTCTGGCGCCCAGCCCGCCCACGGTAAAAGGAAAAATAGCTACCAGCGAAGAGACCAGGAACATAAATAGATAAGGCGAGAATTTTCCGTCAAAATTCAGGGCATAAAGTAATAAGATCACCGAAACGATCTGCATGGATTGTACCAGGAGCGCCTTGAAATGGGTGAGAGGGAAATTGTTGCTGTACTCCCGAAAGTAACGACGCATCACCAGGTAATAAATGATGGTGCCCAGACCCACAACCAGTAAAGGTACCTCATTGGGAATGCCTATGTCGGGAATGAAAATTATCAGCAAGGAAGTAATTAAGCCCAAAGCCCAGAGTCCGCTCAGGCGATCAAAGAAAATCGCCTGAAATAGCTTACGGCCTTTGATGCTGAATTTTTTGCGGAGCATAAAGATTTTATAACCATCGCCGCCGATACCGGCGAGTAAAAAAAGGTTGTAAAACATTCCCAGCAGGTAGATCTTAAAGTTGAGAGACTCAGAGATTTTCAGTCCGATGCCCCTGAAAAAGCTATTCAGCCGGGAGGAAGAAATGATTTGAGAGATCACAAATGCCAGTAATGCAAATAACAGGAAAAGAGGATTGGAGTCGATAAAGGCTTCTTTTAAATCCTTTAGCTCGACTTTCCTGGATACAAAATATAAGGATAGGCCGGTAATAGAAAGTTTTAGCAGAAACTTAGCTATGTTCCAGATCTTCTTTTTGTCCATTAAATATTCGTCTAACCTGGTAAGTTTTCTTGTTAGTTCCCTCGAAGTAGGTGCGCACGTTCACTTCTACTAAAATACCAAAGGTAATTAACTGTATGCCTCCCAATAAAAAGATAAGGCCGAGGATGAGCAAAGGTTTTCCCCAGATATCTTGTCCCATTATCTTCAATACCAACAGATAAAAGTTAATGATCAGTCCGAGTGCGAGTGAGATGAAGCCCATGGTGCCGAACAGGTGCATCGGCTTTTGGATATATTTCCTGAAGAATACCATTG
>CAZFQV010000248.1:0-4077 GCA_964521175.1 uncultured Sphingobacterium sp. | reverse complement strand
AAAAACTATGACGACTACCGCAAAGCACTCAGTTATTATTCAGCACCTGCACAGAACTTTATTTTTGCCAGTGCAGCCAATGACATCGCCATTACCGCTAATGGCTATTTTCCGTTAAAATGGAAGGATCAGGGGAAATTTATCCTCGATGGATCTGATCCGGCGAACGATTGGCATGACAGAATCCCGGCGGATCAGAATCCCACAGTAAAAAATCCTCCCCGGAACTTTGTTAGTTCTGCCAACCAGTCATCCACCGACCAAACTTATCCATATTATATTAACTGGGAGTTTGCGAGCAGTGAACGGGGACATCGCATAAATCAACGACTGACAGTAATGACACAAGCGAATATAGACAGTATGAAGAGTTTGCAGAACGATAATTACAGTATTCTGGCAGAAAATGTTTTACCTGTTCTTACCAGCCTTGTAGAAACAGAAAAGTTAACTGCTACCCAGAGAGAAGGATTTGACACTGTACGCACCTGGAATAAATTCTATAATGCGGGGGAGATCGGAGCCAGTATTTTTGAGATATGGTTTCAGAGTCTGGTCAGACTCATCTGGGAAGATGATTTCGGCGACGCCCGAGTACCTATGCGCTATCCCTCTCGTGACCGGAGTGTGCATTTGATTGTCAACGAGCCTGAGTCCCCTTGGTTCGACAATGTTCATACTCCGAACAGGGAAAGTCGTGCGGACCTCATAAATGCTGCTTTCAGGTTTGCCATGGATAGCCTGGATAAAAAATATGGTACTATAGGAGAAAAGTGGCAGTGGGGTAACGTAAAGCATACCCATATTTCACACCTTGCAAAGATTGCCGGTTTTGGTTCCAGATTTTTAAATAATGGAGGTTCCAAGTCGTCTGTCAATGCGATGAACGAGGGTAATGGACCTTCCTGGCGAATGATCGTAGCCCTGGGAAAAGATGTAAAAGCCTATGGCATATTCCCGGGCGGCGAATCAGGCAATCCCGGAAGTCCTTATTATGATGATATGATCAATACCTGGAATAAGGGGGAACTTAACGAACTCATTTATCTGAGATCAAAAGATGAGCAATCGAAAAACATCGTGGCTACATGGAATCTTGTGGCCGGTGTCAGATAACTATTTATTAGATATTAAGATATATTAACAATGATAACATGCTGTTTTTAATCATACTTGTTCTTTGCTTTGTCTTTCAGCTGTTTCTGCCCTGGTGGATTATTAGTCCACTGGCTTTCGCGGCAGCATTCTGGCAGGGCAGAAGCTTTTGGCACGCCTTAGGTGGAGGTTTCTTTGCGGTATTCTTCTTGTGGATCGCTGTGGCTTTATTTTATACAATTCCTAATGGGAATATTCTGGCCAGTCGTATCGGGCTACTGCTCGGCCTTCCGGATACTTCTAACAGCTGGTTTATCGTATTACTTCTGACAGGACTAGCAGGCGGACTTGCAGCGGGTCTCTGTTCTTTGGCAGGCTATTATTTTCGGCAGGCTCTGGTCGTCCGCGGGAAGCGCTAAAAATACTCTGTTCAAACCGTATCTTTGGAAGTGTCAAATATTAGCGTCGACCAAATTTTTTCTATAGAAACTGCTGACGAGTTTGAAGAACTGGCTCTCGAGATATTTCATTATCAATGCGTGAATTGTACTGTCTACGCTAATTTCGTAAAGAATCTGGGTATTCAGGCAGCCCGGATTCGCAAGTCTTCATCGATACCGTTTCTGCCTATTGAATTTTTCAAAACCCATCATGTAATGAGTGGCACAGGCAGTCCACAGGAGGTTTTTACCAGTTCAGGAACCTCGGGCAGCGTCCGAAGCAGACATCCGGTTAAAGATATAGCTATTTATATAAAAAGCTTTCGTAAAGGCTTCGAGATTTTCTACGGAGATATCAATAAATATGCCTTGCTGGCCTTACTACCCTCTTATCTGGAGCGCGACGGTTCATCCCTAATTTACATGGCCGACAACCTGATCCGCTCCGGAGGGAATACCGATAGCGGCTATTTTCTGTACGATCACCATTCTTTATTTGAGACCTTAAACCGCCTGAAAGAAGCAAGAACTCCCACAATTCTCTTGGGTGTCACCTATGCCCTGCTCGATTTTGCCGAAAGTCATTCCCTGGAATTCCCCGAACTTATTGTTATGGAAACCGGCGGGATGAAAGGGAAACGCAGAGAAATGATCCGGAACGAGGTGCATGAAATATTATGTGCTGGTTTCGGAACGCCGGCCATTCATTCAGAATATGGAATGACAGAGCTCTTGTCTCAGGCCTATTCTAAGGGAGCCGGGATATTTCACTGCCCACCCTGGATGAGAGTAAGCACACGCGACACGAACGATCCGCTCGGGGCTTTAGCGGTGGGCCAAACCGGAGGAATTAATATCACCGACCTGGCTAATATTAATTCTTGTTCCTTTATCGCCACCCAGGATCTCGGAAAAACTCTCCCAAACGGCACGTTCGAAGTGCTGGGAAGATTTGACAACAGTGATATACGCGGATGTAATCTGCTGGTACAGTAAGCTACACCTGAAGCCACCAACCTTCCCGATACTGACGTTTCACAAACTGATTGGCCTCGTCAAAATTAGTAATCTTCATGTTCGGGCCATCCCATAACAACTTTTTGTATCTTCCCGGATATCTGAAATTATTGCCATTGGGAATTCTGACATCAAATCCACGTATGGCCAAATTACCCATCAACAGAGCCTCTGTTAGCGGTCCTGCAATCGAAAAATCGGAGCTTAATTCCATCTTACCATAACCTGCGATCGCAGCCTCTACCCATTGGGTATAATGTCCAGCCTCCTCGCCCGGTACACGGGCCAGTGTTTCGGGTACATTTATTTCCGCATTTCGTGATAGCGGTAGCAAGCGCGCATTTTTTGCATAAGTATCACAAAGCATTTTTCCCTTAGTTCCTATAAAAAGCACTCCGTTACCGCCATCCCCGAAAGTCTCGTCAGCACCAAGTTCTTCTGGTCTCTCTGGCTGAATACCTCCGTCCATCCAGTGTAAACTAACCGGCTTACCGCCCTGTTTATCCGAATTAAAAGTCATAATGACATGTGAAGACGGCGGGCAGCTCTCAGGAAAATAACCACGTTTGAATTCATCCACATATACACTTCCCACGCTGCACTGCACGTCAGTCGGGTATTTTAATCCAAGTACCCTGAAGGGAGCATCCACCAGATGGCAGCCCATATCACCCAATGCCCCCGTACCATAGTCCCACCAGCCTCGCCAATTAAAAGGGACGAGCTTGTTTACATAATCTTTCTGCGGAGCCGTACCTAACCATAGGTTCCAGTCGAGCTCTTTTGGGATCGGCGCCTTCACGGAGGGCCATGAAATACCCTGAGGCCATACCGGCCGGTCCGTCCAACAATAAACGGTATGCACCTCACCAATTACTCCTGCATTATACCATTCTATGAGTTTGCGGGTACCATCTCCTGATGCACCCTGGTTGCCCATCTGCGTGACTACCTTATACTTTGAGGCTGCTTCTGTCAGGATCCTGGCTTCATAAATATCATGGGTCAGGGGCTTCTGAACATATGCATGTTTTTTTAGTTGCATAGCCGCCAGAGTGATGATGGCATGATTATGATCCGGCGTTGAAACTGAGACTGCGTCAAAATGCTGGGATTCCTTGTCCAACAGTTCCCTCCAGTCTTTATAGTATTTAGCCCTGGGAAACCGTCTCACGGAATTTGCGGCCCGCCGGTCGTCCACATCACATAAGAAGGCTATTTCGGCTTTGCCTCCACTAAAAAACCCATTAAGGTCGCTTTCACCTTTCCCTCCCGCACCGATTCCGGCAATAAGCAGGCGATCGCTTGGAGCAAGAAAACCTTTCCCTCCAAGTACATGACGCGGCACGATCATGAAGCCTGCCGCAGCGATTGAGGCTGACTTTACAAAATCACGTCTCGTTGTTTTTGTGTTTGTTATTGCTTTTTCCATCTCCGATTTAATAATTAGGCGTTCGCCCATAAACGATCTCCTTTTTTATAGGGCACATTGCCGTCATATCTGCCCGGGGCTTCGACATAGCGC
>CAZFQV010000247.1:0-4089 GCA_964521175.1 uncultured Sphingobacterium sp. | reverse complement strand
CTTTCTTCAAAGGGAACAGGAGATTAAAAATAAAGAGGCAGAGATAGAGCTTAATTTTCAGCGCAAGCTCCAGGATGAACGAATTGTTATTGCTGAGCAGATTAAGAAGCAGGAGACAGAGAAGAGTTTGTTAAAAGAAACGGAACACCAGCTTAAAGTTAAGGAGCTGGAAAAACAGCTTGATGATCAGAAGAAACTGGCTGATGAAATGCGCCGTAAGGCTGAACAAGGATCTATGCAATTGCAAGGGGAAGTGCAGGAACTTATATTGGAAGAATTGCTTAGAAATACCTTCCCTTTTGATCATATAGGGGAAGTGGGCAAGGGAGTAAGGGGAGCCGATTGTATTCAAACAGTAAGAAACAGGTTCGGCCAGGATAGTGGGAAAATTATTTACGAGAGTAAGCGAACCAAAGAGTTTTCCAATGACTGGATAGATAAGTTAAAGAAAGATATGAGGGGTGCCGGCGTTGACGTGGCCGTAATTGTTACCCAGTGCTATCCTAAGGGCATGGACTGCTTCGGTGAGAAGGATGGGGTATGGATTTGCTCATTCGAGGAGGTAAAAGCAGTGGCTTATGTTCTTAGAGACGGAATTATCAAGCTTTCTAATGCCAACCGATCACAGGACAATAAGGGCGATAAGATGAATATGCTCTACGATTACCTGACCGGAACGGAGTTTTCTGAGCAATGGAAGGCTATACGTGAGGGATATATGAGCATGCGTCTGTCAATTCATAAAGAACGGGATGCAATGGAGAAAATGTGGAAAATGAGAGAGAAGCAACTGGATAAGGTCTTGTTAAATGCTAGCGGAATCAAAGGGTCTATTGAAGGTATTGCGGGGGCAGATACTATTTCCCTGAGCTTGACAGATGAAGACGATGAAGCGCTGCTGCTGGAATAATGGGATGTATAGGCTTCAGGCAGCTGGTTTTTCTTACTTTTGGATCTCAAACTAATCACTGAAATTTGCTATTAGATAAACTGAAATTAAGTAAGCCATTGATAAGATCAATGACAAGCCTGGGCTATCTTTCACCAACCGAGGTCCAGCTTAAGACGATGTCCAGGATAATTGGAGGGCAGGATGTTATCGTTGTGGCTCCGACTGGATCTGGAAAGACTACCACTTACGTATTGGGCGTGCTTACGCGCTTGAAGTACGGTGTTGAAGAAGCGCCCCGCGCCTTGGTTTTAGTGTCAGACAAGGAAAAAATTGCCGAAGTTGCCGCCCGTTTTGAACTGATTAACCGGAATGAAACAATCAGGGTTATAGCATTGTACCCTGACGGCGGCATAGATGGCCAGATGAATGCCTTAGCCGACGGCGCCGACGTTGTGATAACCACTCCTGATCGTGCCAGAAAATTATACCTTAAACTTGGGCTTAACCTTAACAAGGTTTTTATGTTTATTGTGGATGATGCAGCAGAACTCGTCAAAAGTGGGCAGCAGCTCCCGGTAGCTGAGTTGGCTAGAAGTATAGTTAAATGCCAGCATCTTGTTTTTACAGAAGCCGTTGACGATAGATTGCAAAAACTCATCGATCAGTTTATGAATTTTCCTGCACTAGTTGAGCAAAGCGGATCTGTTGAGGATCAGGGTCCGGCGTGCGAGCAGATCGTCTATCATGTTCCTGACGATAAGTTCAAGCTCGCACTGCTTAACTTATTGCTAAAGGATCAGGCAGTGTTTAATAAGGTTGCTGTTTTTGTGAATACCAGATTAACAGCAGAGAAGGTATTTAATGAACTATTTAGTCATTGGGAAGAAGAAGTCTCGGTTTTTAAATCCCTGTTGTATGATCATCCCGGGTTCGGGCATATCGACGACTTTAAGAGTGCCGCAGGCACAAGAATGCTAATTATCGCTGACGAATTAAATGAAAGAGTTGACTTAGATGGCATTTCTGTAATTCTGCATTTAGAAATCCCTGTCGATAAGGAAACCTATTTGGCTCGTATTATGGGACTTCGTACAAATACCAGGAGTTTAGCGATTAGTTTTTCTACAGCTGGTGAGCTTCCAAGGCTGGAAAGTATCGAACAATCATTGGGGACGACCATGAAGGTGGCGGCACTCCCTGGCGGTTTGAAGACAGAAAAAAAACGGTGATGGAAGCGATAAGAGTACTTTAACAAAAAAGACGAGATCCTTCTAGCTCGTCTTTTTTGTTATTTATTTCCTGGTTCTTTTATTCCTCCTCAGCGTGGAGCGTGTCTTGATGCTCCTCCGGATTATACGAGGCTTCGAGTTCCGCCAGTTTTTTCTTGCCGTAAGCAAGCCTGCTTATCAGTACGAATAATACCGGCACCACGAAGATGGCTAATAGAGTCGCGGCAATCATCCCGCCAAATACGGTCCAGCCTATGGTTTGTCGCGACACAGCGCCAGCACCGGAAGATAGAATTAAGGGGGTTACTCCCAGGATAAAAGCCAGCGAAGTCATAATGATTGGCCTAAGTCTAAGCCTGATGGCATCCATGATAGACGGAATAAGTCCCATGCCCCAGTCCAATCGTTCTTTAGCAAATTCCACGATCAGGATTGCATTTTTTGCCGAAAGGCCAATTAGAGTAACCAGTCCGATCTGCGCGTAGATGTTGTTATCTAGTCGGGGAATCATGGTTAAAGCCAGAATTGCTCCAAATACGCCGAGTGGCACTGCAAGAAGGATGGAAAACGGTACTGACCAACTTTCATACAAGGCCGCTAAAAGAAGGAACACAAAAATTATACACAAGGAGAAAATATAGATGGTACTGTTGCCTGCTTCTTCTTCTTGTAAACTGAGTCCTGAAAATTGATAGGTGTAGCCTTTGGGAAGTACCTCAGCTCCGATTTCTTTTAATGCCTTCATTGCATCGCCGCTACTATAGCCAGGAGCCGCGCTGCCATTAATTTCGATGGAACGGAAAAGATTATAGTGATTAATGATCGAAGGATTTTCAATCATTTTATAAGACACCAGTGTACTCAACGGCACGGCATCTCCCTTTACGTTTTTAACATAAAGTTTGTTAATGTCTTCAATATGGCTTCTATATGCTGTGTCAGCTTGGGTGACAACACGGTAATTTCGTCCATATCTCGTAAAGTCGTTGACATAACTGCTCCCGAGATAGCTCGATATCGTTCTATAAACAGATCCGATAGAAACTCCCATCTTTTCTACCTGGTCACGATTAATTGTCAACTGGTAATTCGGCGTTTTTGAATTAAACAGGGTGTAGGCCATCCCGATTTCAGGCCGTTGATTGGCCGCCATAAGGAACTTACCGACCACACCTTCGAATTTTTTAATGTCGCCCGCCTGTTGCTCCTGGAGAAGCAATGAGAAACCACCACTGATTCCCAATCCCGGAATAGGGGGGGGTGCTACAGCGAGCACACTACCGTCTTTTTCGCCAGCGAATAACGTTTTTATTTCATTCAGAATGGTGGGGACATCTTTTTCCCGCTCGCCCCAATCCTGCAGCTGAACGAAGAAGGTTCCTGCATTTGATTTAAAAGATCTGTTGAGGATGTTGATCCCCCCAATGGATGTAATATTCTTTATCTCAGGGAATTCTTGTTGAAGGCGGCCCACCACCTTATCTATAAACTGATCCGTACGTCCGGCTGAGGCGCCTTCCGGAAGCGTCACACCCATAATAAAGATACCCGCGTCTTCATTAGGAATGAATCCCGCTGATTTAGCACTCATCAAGCCGAAAGTAGCCGCGTATATACATACCAGAATTATAATGACAAGAGGAGCTCGTTTGATAGATGCCTGAACACCGTGCGAATAGCGGTTTGTGAGACGATGGAACCACCCGTTGAATTTAAAGAAAAATTTGTCCAGCCCTTTAGATTCTTTGCTCAGTTTCATGGGTTTGAGCAAGATGGAGCATAGCGCGGGAGTTAATGATAGTGCGACAAAAGCAGACAATACAACTGAAACCGCGATGGTGATAGCAAATTGTTGGTAAAGCTGGCCGACCATTCCTGGAATAAACCCTACCGGCACGAATACGGCAGCTAGAATCAGGGCAATAGCGATAACCGGTGCAGTAATATCTTTCATCGCCCTACGCGTTG
>CAZFQV010000246.1:0-4105 GCA_964521175.1 uncultured Sphingobacterium sp. | reverse complement strand
GGAACTACACCATTAACGTTCCCGACGAGGGCGGTACGTTGGTATTTACCTATATCGGTTTTATCACGCAGGAGACACCCACAAGTGGCCGTTCTACCATTAACATTACGCTCGCGGAAGACGCCATGGCTTTGGGCGAGGTAGTGGTAACCGCACTTGGTATTGAGAAAAGCAGCAAAAGTCTTACCTATGCTACACAAAGCATATCAGCTGATGAAATGACGAGGGTAAAGGATCCCAACTTCATGAATTCACTCGCTGGTAAAGCCTCCGGTGTGGTCATAACCAAGGGTAATGCAGGGCCGGGAGCGTCAACAAGAGTGCTCTTAAGGGGTAATAAATCTATTACCGGAAATAATCAGCCGTTATATGTTATAGACGGTATCCCGATGAATAACTCGGCGAATGGATCAGGGAACAGCCTGTTCTCGACGCAGGATTTTGGTGATGCCATTTCTAACCTGAATCAGGAAGATATTGAAAGTCTCGAGATTCTGAAGGGCGCCTCCGCAGCGGCTCTGTATGGGAGTCAGGCAGCGAATGGCGTAATTTTAGTAACAACAAAAAAGGGTCGTCGTGGCACAGCTAAAGTCGACTTCACGTCCTCTGCTACACTGGAAAACCCAATTGGGTTACCTGAAAATCAGACTACTTACGGGCAACGAGTTCCAGGCGTAACCAACGAAAGTTGGGGACCAGGCATCACCAACGGCAGCGATGCACATATCAAGGATTTTTTCAATACAGGTACTAATTACTTGAATAGCCTGTCGATATCAACGGGCAATGATATGGGACAACTTTACATTTCATACGCGAATACCAAAGCCAATGGAACGGTCATAGAAAACGACTTGACCAAACATAATATCAGTGTCAGAGGTACTTCGCAGTTATTTAATAACAAATTGTCGCTTGATGCCTCAATGAACTATATCAGCCAAATGGTACATAACCGTCCGCAATCAGGATATTACCTGAGTCCGATTTTCAGTTTGTATCTATTTCCCACTGGCGATGATTTTTCGAAATACAGCGGTAACAACTTTGAAACATGGGACCCTGTCAGGTTGCTAAATAAGCAAAACTGGCCATACATTGTGAATGAGGCAAGTTCCAATCAGAACCCCTATTGGATACAGCATCGCAATCAGAACGATATGTTCAGAGAACGCAGCATCTCGACATTTTCAGCCAAGTACACCATGAATGACTGGCTAAGCTTACAGGGAAGGATTACATACGATCGTGTTGAGGATACCTATGAAAGTCGTCTATTTGCCACAACAGATCCCGTTCAGGCTCACGCCAACGGCGCCTATACCAAGACTACAGACAATACCAATCAACTTTATTCTGACTTATTATTAAGTGGGTCCAAGATTCTAAATAGCTTCACAATTTCTTCCACTCTAGGTGCTAGTTTTACGCAAAACAAATCCTATGGATTAGGCTTGAGCAGCAACAACTCATCGGGACTTGCCTATGCTAATTACTTTTCGGTTTATTCCTTAAAGTTCCCCTTTAATTCTTCGGAGTCATTAACAAGAGCGGAAAGTCAAGCGGTTTTTGGAACTGCAACTTTAAGCTATAAAGACAAGATTTTTCTTGATGTAACTGGCAGAAATGAGTGGAGTAGTACTATTCCACAAACCTTCTTTTACCCTTCTCTGGGATTATCTTACATTCTCGCGCAAGGGGGCAACTCAGGACCGCTGTCGTTTGCCAAATTCCGTGGCTCATACTCTGAGGTAGGGAATGCCCTGCCATTCGGTGTAGCAAACCGGAATCCTAATTATTCTCTATCATTTGATGATAACATCAATCCCAGAGGAACATTGCCATATTTCAGTGGAACAGATACGGTGGATCTAAAACCTGAACGTACCCGTTCTTATGAGTTTGGTACAGAAATGCGTTTTTTTGATGATAAGTTAAGCCTCAACTTAACCTACTATCACGCCACAACCGACGAGCAAGTGTTCACCATCGCTGCGCCAGCCGGTTCAGGAGCTAATAACTTTTACATCAATGGCGGGACTATCCGTAATAAAGGAATTGAGGGTACTGTCAGCTACAGAGCGAAACTAGGATCATTCAACTGGATGCCTTCACTCAACTTTTCCCAGAACACCAATCAGGTGATCCAGTTAAGCGATCTGCTAACTACACCTCGCTTTGTGCTGACTGATATTAATGCGACCCGCCAGGTACAACTATTCCTGACCCGTCCGGTAGATGGAAAATATGGATCTTACGGAGACCTCTACGGTAAGAAAATCCAGTACAATCCCGATGGAACTACTAAAGTTGATGCAGGCGGCCTACCTGTACTATCAGCAAATCCGGATGAATTCGTTGGCAACGCAAACCCTGATTTCCTGGCCGGACTCAATAACCGGTTCACTTATAAAAATATAAGTCTGTCCTTCCTGATCGATGGTAGATTTGGAGGAAAGATCGTTTCAGTAACGGAAACCTGGAGAGACTGGAAGGGATTGTCTAAGCGTACCGCTGAGGCAAGAGATGCCGGTGGAGTCATGGTTAATGGAAAGCTGGTCAGCACAGAGGCCTATTATAAACGAGTATCGGGATCAGGTCAGCAGGGCGCCACTGAACTTTACACTTTTGACGCTACCAATGTGCGTCTGAGGGAAGCGGCTTTAGGCTTCAATGTACCTACATTCAGCAAAGCGCTGAAAGACCTGAATATTTCACTGGTAGGACGAAACCTATTCTTCTTTTACAAAGAAGCTCCCTTCGATCCAGAAGTCAGCATTGCGCCTTCAAACGGATTACAGGGGATAGAAGGCTTCCAGCTACCAGCAACGAGAACTTATGGATTATCCCTAAGAGCATCATTTTAATACTATTTATAAAACTTATTAATATGAGACATTTTCAAAAAATACTCAGTGGAAAGCTTATTCTGAGCTTAACCTTACTGATCACAATAATTAGCGCCTGCGAGAAAAACCTTCCGAACGCGGATGAAAAACTAATCTCCGACCAAGGTTTAACGGTAGACGCAAATGAAGGGGGATTTTTATTACCGGGGATGATGAATAACCTTGTACCCACAAGCGCGGGAAGCTATCAGGCTTATCAAAATCACAACGGGGACGCATTCAGCGGGTACTTATCCTCGCCAACTCCCTTCCAGGGGAACATTCAGAACCGCACATATGCCATGTCTGACACCTGGAATAACCGTGTATGGACTGTTCCGACAAGTAATGTTTTGAATCAATGGGTCCAGATGAACAAAAAAGGCTTCGACACAAAATACCCTGACCTGTATGCTATAGGCCTGATTTGTAAGGTTTATGTCGGCCATGCACTCGTCGATGTGTTAGGACCTGTACCCTATACCAAATATGGCCAGTCGAGCGAAGTCGAATTTGACGACGAAGAAACCGCTTATAATGCTTTCTTTACCGAGTTAAAGTGGGCGGCCGATGCGCTCACAGCTGCTGAAGAAGCAAACCCAACTGCCGATCAGATCCGTTTTGCAAAATTCGACAAATCGCTCTTCGGTGGCGATTATAAAAAGTGGGCTAAAGTAGCGAACACACTTCGTCTTCGTTTAGCAATACGAATATCCAAAGTGAACCCTTCAAAGGCAAAAGCTGAAGCTGAAGCGGCAGTAAATCACAAATTCGGTGTGCTGGAAAGTAGTGACGGCCAGTTTGCAATAATGCCTCCTACAACCCATCCTCTGGAACAAATGACCTTTGCCTGGTCTGACGTTCGTTTAGGTGCTAGCATTGAAACTTACTTAACCGGTTTTAATGACCCACGCTTGCCCAAATATGCACTGCCTGCTAAAGACCCTCAGCTTGGCGGTCAAATCAGGGGCTTTAGAAACGGAATCGCTATCAGCTCGAAAGATACCTATGTAGATTTTTCTCAGCCTAATTTTTCTACTAATACTCCTGTAAAAGTTATCGATGGAGCCGAAAGTTATTTTTTAAGAGCCGAAGGAGTTTTGCGTGGATGGAATATGGGCGGAGGCACAGCTAAAGAATTTTATGAGACTGGCGTAAAAACGTCATTCGCCCAAAACGGAGCTGGCGGAGCAGATGCTTATCTGGCTAACAGCAGC
>CAZFQV010000245.1:0-4152 GCA_964521175.1 uncultured Sphingobacterium sp. | reverse complement strand
TAGCGTATTTAGAAAAAAATGTGAAAGCACTCAAGGTTTCTTTCGACCAGGGCAAGAATTATATTAAACCATCATTGGAATCGGCGAAAGATCAAAGCTATCCTGTTACCAGGCCTTTATACTATTATTATTTAAATAGTAAGGAAGGAAAGATAAAACCTTTTATCGATTTCATTCTGTCGCCCGAAGGGCAAAAAATTGTAATGGAAGTGGGGTATATTCCTGTGAATTAATCGATTGAAGTGCGCGATATTGCATCCTCACAAAACCACCGGAACCACTTCGCATAAGTAATACCAATTGAACCTTGAAAAGATTTATAACCCGTATTCCTGAAAAGTTAATTGAATTTCTAATGCGTATCAGCGCATTAGTAACCAGTATTACCGTTCTTTTAATAGTCTTCTTTTTATTCCGGGAGGGTATTGGAATTTTCAATTATCCGTCCGTTGAAAAAGGATATGTAATTGCTGTTAATCAAAGCAATTCGATCGGAGCTCTGAATAGTGCCGAAATCAAGGATATATATGACCATAAAATCACTGATTGGAAGGACTTGGGCGGAAAACCGGGCGCCATCGTTCTATTTCGGATAGAAGACCTAACAGATTATTATACCGATGATGACTTAGGCACCAATTTAGAATTTCTGCCCGGCAGACTAAATGAATTAATCACGAATACTCCAGGTATCATTGCTTTCTTTCCAAGGTCTTATCTGCCAGAAAAGTTTGGAGGCAAGATATTATCTTTAGATAACATTTCCATTTCAGGATTCTTAGGTGGAAAAGAATGGTTTCCAACCTCTCAACCCTCCTCTCAATTTGGCGCTTTGCCGCTTATTTTAGGTACGCTATATGTAAGCTCAATTGCTATATTATTAGCATTGCCCATGGGTCTGGCTACTGCTATCTATCTTGCGGAGATAGCAGATAGAAAGACACGAAATATACTGAAGCCGATTATTGAGTTATTGGCGGGAATTCCTTCTGTTGTTTATGGATTTTTCGGCCTTGTTGTAATTGTACCCTTGTTAAAAGATACGTTCAATCTTGATACCGGGCAATCTGGTTTGGCCGGAGGCATTCTGTTGGCTATAATGGCCTTGCCGACCATTATCACCGTCTCAGAAGATGCCCTACGAAACACTCCAAACGCCATGAGGGAAGCGAGTTTAGCTATGGGGGCCTCGAAGTGGCAAACCATTCGGCGCATTGTAATACCTTATTCTTCTTCCGGAATCAGCGCTGCTGCAATTTTAGGCATAGGCCGGGCTATGGGCGAAACCATGGCCGTATTGATGGTTACAGGAAATGCAGCTGTTATTCCGTATTCTATATTCGAGCCCCTCAGAACTATCCCCGCAACAATCGCCGCAGAACTCGGAGAGGCACCTACCGGAGGATTGCATTATCAGGCCTTGTTCACTTTAGGTTGTATTCTATTTATGATCACGTTGATCTCCAATTTATTAGCGGGATATATTTCCAAAAAACAAATGAGAACAGCATGAAATTCAGTATAAATCAAAAGAAGCGTTACTCGCAGAACCTGGCATTCGGGGTATTTCGATTATTTAGCTTCGTGGTCGTAGCTATTTTATTTGTCATCTTAGGTTTCCTGATTTTTAATGGCATTAAAGTAATTAACTGGGATTTTCTAACTAAAATGCCCGAAGAAGGAATGACAAAAGGGGGAATTTACCCTACCATAATAGGCACGCTATATTTGATAGCGGGAAGTATGTTATTTGCCTTGCCCGTAGGTGTACTATCAGCTCTTTACATGAATGAATATGCTAAAAAAGGATTGGTAAAACGGATTTTGACTCAAATGACAAATAATCTGGCAGGGATTCCGTCGATCGTTTTCGGATTGTTTGGGATGGCTTTATTCGTCAATAAATTCGGTTTTGGCGACAGCATTATTGCAGGGTCTTTAACACTGGGATTAATGGTTTTACCGGTAATTATTCGCACAACAGAGGAGGCGTTAAAGGGTGTGGATGATACCTTTCGACATGCCAGTATTGCACTAGGTTCAAGTAAATGGCAAACCACCCGGCGGGTCGTATTACCCATAGCGTTTCCAAATATCATTACCGGTGTTATCCTCTCAGTAGGTAGGGTATCCGGAGAAACAGCACCAATTCTATTTACAGTAGCAGCATATTTTCTTCCACGATTACCTCATAGTATTTACGATCAGGTCATGGCTCTGCCCTATCATCTGTATGTAATTATTACAAGTGGAACTAATATAGAGGAAAGTCGCCCAGTGGCCTATGGAACAGCATTAGTATTGATCAGCATGGTATTAATTATGAATTTAATCGCCAATGCTATGCGAAGGTATTATGGGAAAAAAGTGAAGACGAGTTAAGAAATCTCATTTATAATTTAAATTACAAAAAGTCGATACAAATTACATGCATAAGCTAGAAACTAAAGAGATAAACTTACATTACGGCGATTTCCACGCTTTGAAAGGCATTAGTATGGTTGCTATAGAGAATACAGTGACTGCCCTAATCGGGCCTTCTGGTTGTGGAAAATCTACTTACCTACGACTTTTTAATCAGATGAACGACCTAATCGATAGTGTTGACATTAGTGGTCAGGTATTAGTTGATGGAGAAGATATTTATTCCAGAAGAGTTCAGGTGGATGAGCTTAGAAAAAAAGTAGGAATGGTTTTTCAAAAGCCTAACCCCTTTCCTAAATCCATATTTGAAAATGTAGCCTATGGCCTAAGGGTAAACGGAGTAAAGGATAAACAAGTTATTGAAGAGCGGGTAAACTCTTCCCTCACACAGGCGGCATTGTGGGATGAGGTAAAAGATAAACTTAAAAAATCCGCTTTTGAGCTATCAGGCGGGCAACAGCAGCGTTTATGCATCGCCCGTGCTTTAGCAGTTCAGCCCTCGGTTTTATTAATGGATGAACCCGCATCAGCGCTTGATCCGCTATCAACCTCAAAAATTGAGGAGCTAATCCACTCTTTGAAAAAAGATTATACGATTGTAATTGTAACGCACAACATGCAGCAGGCAGGCCGTGTTAGTGATTATACCGCTTTTTTTTATTTGGGCACTCTGGTGGAATATAATGAAACCAAGGTTATGTTTACTAACCCGAAAAATACGCAGACGCAGAACTATATTACCGGAAGGTTTGGTTAAATTATGTGATTTCATGATTTTGAAGAAAGGCGTTAATCCCTTTGTGATCAAAAAATTATTGGTTACCACAGGTCTGCATCATCCTTAATTATTAAAACATTGCTCTTATGACCCATCTTGAAACTGAATTACAACAACTAAAGGATCGTCTCATTGAGATGTGGATGCTGGTTAACAACCAATTGTCAAAAGCCCGGGAGGCTCTGACCAAAGTAGATAAAGATCTGGCTCGTGAAATTATCTCTGCAGAAAGACGGGTTAACGCCATTGAATTGAACATTGATCAGGAAAGCGAAAACATTCTTGCCCTATATCACCCGGTTGCTGTTGACCTGAGGCTGGTATTAGCCATTTATAAAATCAACAATAGCCTTGAGCGTCAGGGAGACTGTGCTAAAGGAATTGCGAAATTTGTAATTGCAATAGATGGCGCTTTTGATAAAAGCCTATTGGAGCTAACCCGGATAATTGACATGTTTGAAGAAAACGATATCATGTTAAAGGAATTAACTGAAGCTTTTGAAAAAGAAGATGGCATAATCGCACGCAGAACCTTCAAAAGAGATGAATTACTGGATGATATTAACGATAAATCCACCTCCATTATTGCCAGTTATATCCGAAACAATATTGGTAATGCCGAGCAGGCATTACAAATATTATCGATGATCCGAAAGCTGGAAAGGGCGGGTGATCATTCAAAAAATATAGCTGAGGAAATTATCTTTTATACTGAAGCTAAGGTACTAAAACACAAACCCATGGACAAAAAGCACGAATAAATACCTCCTATTAACTAATCATGCTATCAATGAAAACCAAAAAGATATTAGTGCTATGCACTGGAAACAGCTGCCGGAGTCAGATTGCTGAAGGCTATCTCAGACATTTTTCAGGAAATCGTGCTGATGTTTTTTGTGCGGGCATTGAAACCCATGGGCTTAATCCCAGGGCCATTGCGATCATGAAGG
>CAZFQV010000244.1:0-4194 GCA_964521175.1 uncultured Sphingobacterium sp. | reverse complement strand
ATTATCTTTAAGAGTGAAGCCAACACTTTCTTTCAGGCCAGAGAAAATACTCTTCCACATCAGATTGAAAAACGAGGCGGAGTTAATCCTTTCCGCATGAATTTCACCGACTCGTAAATCACGATTCGTCCTCGGATTGTCGTCAATAATTATCAAAGTATTTGCTAGAGCTGAAAGGAATCCCCTTTTCTTTAAGGTGTCGGTATCTTCATCGCTTTTCAATAGGGTGAGATTTAGGTCGTTATAATTTAATTTCAAATAGCCGGAAGAGGTTCTCCAGTTGCCATTCACCTGGAATACGGCTTTATTGATAGTACCTGATTTAATTTCGGCAAGCGACATGTTTCTGCTTAATGCGTTTAGTTCACGCATATCCATCCTGCCCATAACTCCGTCAAAATTGAAGTCAGCATTCCTGGCCGTGAGGTCCATATTCAGGTTCACATCCATTTTCCCCTTGTTCATTAACCAGGCGCTGACCGAGGCTCTGACCCAGTGATTTTTGGCGAGATGAACAGAGTCGTTGCTTACATTCCGAACTAAAGCATTGAACCTGTTAAATGTCACCGTTCCCTTTTTCTTTGACTTGGGACTATATTCTGAATAACTAATCCTGCTATCCTTTATCAATAGACTGTCGATAAGAGTGTTCAGCTTTAATCGTCTGATCGCCACATGGGGATAGTTACGACCTTTATCGAATGACACCGGAGGTAGCTCGCGATTCATGAAGATTTTGATGTCGGCGCCTTTAATTAATAGCACCGATGCCGCCAGTTTCCGATAGGTATTCAGTTTAAGAAAATCCACGTTATTCAATAGAATTTCTTTAAAGTTGAGGTCGTACCGATCATGCTGAACTTTATATTTTCTTGAAAACTCCATTTCAGGATACCTGGGCTTAACCCTGAAGTCAGTGATCCTTAGATTCTTGCTTTCCGTCGAAGAGCTGACGTCGCCGATACTAATGTCATACAAACCATCTTTAGTCGTAAAATGATGATCCTTTAAATTGATCAGTATATTCTGGGTATAATAGAATTTACTTCGGTCGTATTGGCTAGCCGAATCTATAAGCAGCTCAGTAACGTGTATATTAAGGCCTTCAATCGCTGTTGTCTGAACTTTCTTTACGCTCTTATCAACATATTTGAAATCCGCTTCATTGAAAATGATGGAGCTGATATGGAACGATTTGAGAAATTTCGATATCCGCTGATATGCTGTCCGATTATCATCCTGCTTTTCCTTAGATTGATAGTCATTGAAGGTTGCGATAATCTCCGGCCGGTAGATTACCAGGGAGCCCATATTAAACTTCTTATGCTTCCAGATATCCCATATACTGAGATTCCGAAAAGCCAGGCCTTTCACGTTAAGCTGGTAGAGATGTCTTGGTGCGTCACTCTTTTCGCGCATAGTCTGAAAGACTGCGGTATCGGGCTTCAAACTCAGACTATCGAATGTAATGTTACCCCTGAGCAAGCTGATATGGATACCTGTGAAGTCGACCGTATATAATCCATCTGTAGTCTCATTTACCGCATTTTTAATTTTCGCCGAAACGATAGGTTCGAGGCGCGAATTGATCAGGCACGTGATCGCTATTGAAATTACAACCAGGGTAGCTAAAAGTATATATACCCATTTGGGTATCTTGTGTAGATTCCGTTGCAGTCTGTTCTTATCCATACTTCGTGATTGACTCGGATGATGAGGGTTCCATTAGGAACAAAATACATGCTGAAAAGTTTAGTTGTATCTGCGGATCCACTGTTGGGATTCTGTAACAATCTCTCTAACGGTACATCTATATTGAGTATAAGCAATTGATCCTATGAAATTTCTAAATCGAAGACAGCCGGTGGAAGCCGATAATGGAAGAGCAAAGGCCTCAAAAAACAGAGGCAGAGAATGGCTCGACGCAATCCTTTTCGCTGTAATAGCAGCAACACTAATCAGAGGACTTGTATTTTCAGCATACGCTATCCCTTCAGGATCCATGGAAGGCACTCTTTTAACGGGCGACTATCTTTTTGTGAGTAAGATGGCCTATGGACCGAGGATGCCGATAACACCAGTGTCGATACCTTTCCTCGAATCGAGGATAGGTAACAACAAGATGAAAACCTATTGGAATGGGATTCGCCTGCCATATTTGCGCCTGCCCGGCTTGTCTGCCGTGCAGAGGGGCGATGTGGTCGTATTTAACTATCCCCCTGATGAAGCCGAGCCGGTCGACATGCGGGTTCATTATATCAAACGCTGTCTGGGAACGCCAGGAGATACAGTGTTTATTGAAAATTCTAAAGTATTTATCAACGGCGTTCTTTTTAATGATGCTCCTGAAACGCAAACATCATACCTGGTAAGGACAAATGGGAACGGCATAAACCCGCAATTTATAAGCGACTTAAAAATTGAAATATACCAACAGCTGAACCTAAATGATTATATATTGATTATACCTCCTACGAGCCTTAAGAGTATTAGCAGTCTGGAAAATGTCCTTTCTGTGGAACAAATCATCAGTCCCAAAGGTGTCGCTGAGGCACGTATTTTTCCGCAGAGCGCTCTTTTCGACTGGAATCAGGATAATTTCGGACCATTGAAAATACCAGCCAAAGGCTGGACGGTGAACCTAAACGATTCGACGCTTGCGCTATATGGTAAAGCCATCGAGCGATATGAAGGAAGGAAGCTTAAAAAAATCGGTAATGACGTCTTTATTGATGACAAGCAGGTTGATCAATATACTTTTCAAATGGATTATTATTGGATGATGGGAGATAATCGCCATAATTCAGAGGATTCTCGTTTTTGGGGCTTTGTTCCCGAAGACCATATCGTAGGGAAGGCGATGGTCACCTGGTTGAGTATAAACGATAAAGAGCCGGTATTAAGTAGAGTAAGGTGGGATAGGATATTCAAACCCATACACTGATCTGGTAGCTGACGCAGATTTATAGCGCAGCTGGTGCGCCGGCAAACCCGCGCCTTTATTCCATCTGCAGTTTCCTGATCAGCTCAGCACTTTGTTTTCTTCCCTGATCAAGTCTTTCGGAGAAAAATGATTTCACCTGCTCAAAATGTTGCTTGTAACCCTCCATATCGCCATAACCTATTATTGACGACCATTCCCTCACAGCCGAATGGAATTCCAGATCATCCCCCCGGATGGTTTTATCATATACTGCTGCATTTATCGACTCTTCAAGAAGATCCTCGTTATTAAAAAGGTATTCGGCGATACCCAATCTCAATCGGAAAGGAGGGGTTTGGCAGATCAGATTATCATAAGGGTTTACCCCGAGATGATACCAGGCATCCACCATGCTCAGGAGACTTAAATGCGAATTTGGCTTTCTGCTTTCTGAGCCAGCCGATAGGGAGAACTCCTGCATCACCGCCTCATCCAGCATAACGGGTTTATGGTTTTTGCCGAATATAAAATCTTTAGCGGTATACAGGCGTTTTCGGAATTCATTCTCTTCTTCCCTGATCATAAGTTTGAAAAGTTCAGATTCAGATTCGGCATAGCGCTTAATTTGCTGACGGGCATAGGGATTCAGAATGGCAAGTCCACCGTAGATATGAGCCTTATAGCTAAATATTCTGAGTGTGATGAGGATCTTGACGTTATCTATACCGCCGAGATAGGAAGCATTTTCCCAGGGGAAAAAACCAGCTTCCTTCCATGCCGTACCCATGCTTTCGAATCCCATGTGCGTAACGGCCTGGGTATCCGCAACAATCTTGTCATGCTCGTGATAATCCGGGATTTCATTTAGGACAGAGCCTAATTCTGAGAGAAGGTCGGTCATCCGCTGATAGGCTTCTTTGCTCGTACGATGCGGAATCACGATCATTTTCTGACCCTTGGGATCGAAGCCCGGACCGTGCAAAGAATGACAGGTAATAATATGGGCATCTTTGGGCAAGTATCTCTCAAATGCCTCTATCTCAGGGTATTTAACCGATGTTTGTCCTGCAACAATGGCTCCATATTTCGTATACGGCCCGTAAAGGCTAACCACTTCCCCAATTTTTTCTGCTTCTACCGAATAAATGATCACATCTGATATTCGGGAAACTTCTCTTCCATCGTCCAGAATTTTTATACCCAGAGAGCCTAGCTCTATTTCCAAAATCTCTCTCCGCTCCGGGAGATCACAACCATATACCTGATAGCCA
>CAZFQV010000243.1:0-4199 GCA_964521175.1 uncultured Sphingobacterium sp. | reverse complement strand
CATAATATGCTTACTGATCGGTCAGATCTGGAATCTCGATTTCCCTATCAATAAAAACCTGTGGACCAGTTCATTTGTGATGTATGTGGGAGGATGGAGTCTTCTGTTACTATCTGCCTTTTATTATATCATCGACGTATTAGGATATACCAAGTGGGCATTCTTCTTTAAGGTGATAGTAATGAATTCCATACTGATCTATATATCAGGACGCTTTATTGGGAATACACCAGTAACGGTTTATTCAGATGGCTGTTCCAGATAACGGGTGAACCATATATTGACGTGGTAAAAGCCGTATGTTTTGTGCTTGTGCAATGGGCATTCTTATACTTCCTTTATCGGAAAAAAGCGTTCCTAAGAGTGTAGCAAGGCAGATTAAACTACGCCTTGCGCAATCATAGCTTCAGCAATCTTCACAAAGCCAGCGATATTAGCGCCCTTTCCATAGTTGATGTAGCCTGACTCTTCGCGCCCATACTTCGCACACATATGATGAATCTGCTCGATGATCACCTGCAGCTTATGATTAATCTTTTCACGATTCCATGAATACCGAAGTGAGTTTTGAGACATTTCAAGTCCTGACACAGCAACACCGCCTGCATTGGCTGCTTTACCCGGTGCATATAATATCTGAGCTTTCTCAAATTCGTGGATCGCCTGTGGAGTAGATGGCATATTTGCGCCTTCAGCCACGCAGATGCAGCCATTCTTAATCAGTGTCCGCGCATCTTCTTCCTGAAGTTCATTTTGAGTGGCATTCGGGAACGCTATATCGCAGGGGATATTCCATGGTTTTTGGCCTTCAAAAAATTCACAGCCAAACTCTTTGGCATACTCCTTAATTCGGCCGCGTTTACCATTTTTCAGGTTCATAATATAGGCCAGCTTTTTTGAATCAATACCGTCCGGGTCGTAAATGAAGCCCGCCGAATCCGACATGGTGAGGACTTTTGCTCCTACTTCAATACATTTTTCGACGGTATACTGAGCTACATTTCCTGAACCGGAAATAGCTACGGTTTTACCCTTTAATGAATCACCCCGCACTTTCAGCATCTCCTGGACAAAATATACCACTCCGTAACCTGTTGCTTCAGGGCGGATCAGACTACCGCCCCATTCATGTCCTTTTCCGGTAATTACGCCGGTAAACTGGGTAGTGATACGCTTATACTGACCAAACATATAACCTATTTCTCTTGCACCCACACCAATATCTCCTGCCGGAACATCAATATCTGCACCTACATGCCGATATAATTCCGTCATGAAGCTCTGACAGAACTTCATCACCTCATTATCAGACTTTCCTTTAGGATCGAAATCGGAGCCACCCTTACCACCGCCCATAGGTAGACCTGTGAGACTATTTTTAAGTACCTGCTCAAAAGCCAAAAACTTAAGAACGCTGAGATTTACCGTTGGATGAAACCGTAACCCCCCCTTATAAGGACCTATAGCACTATTCATCTGCACCCTATAACCTCTGTTAATCTCTACCTCCCCATGGTCATTCAACCAGGGAACTCTAAAGATGATCACCCTCTCCGGTTCAGTCATCCGTTCCAGTATTTTATTTACTTTATATTTAGGATGCATCTCCATAAAAGGAACTATGGATTCCGCTACTTCGTATACGGCCTGGAGAAACTCAGGTTCATTGCTATTCCGTATTCTAATCTTTTGCATAAAGGCGTCAAGATGCTCTATCATATGGTTCATATAATTATATATACTGCAAATAAAATTTCTTGAAAAACAGCAGACAAAGGAGGAGTCTCCTTATATGATATTTTTTGCTAAAATATGGTATTATCCGGTTTTTTTATAAAAAAATGCTATCCAAAACCAGTAACAATGTAAATAGATTTAATTATAATGGCTGAATTCCCGATTTTGAGCCCGGTAATTCTCTTTATCTACTTGTCATTATGTGGGCTAAAAGGGCCTGACAGCTCTTTTTCTAATCTTCAGCGTGATCTAATTTCGATACCAGCCTGAACCGGCAGTTAGAGTAATTTAAAATCATCTTAAGATCATTTTTTTTGACTAATCAGTGTCCACCATTCCATTTGGCTACATCATATTCACCTATTCAGCATACAAATCTGCACCCGGAGTAATCAGACGCCAGACAGCTAAATATTAACATCAACAGCAATA
Organism: uncultured Sphingobacterium sp.; assembly: GCA_964521175.1. Taxonomy (GTDB): domain Bacteria; phylum Bacteroidota; class Bacteroidia; order Sphingobacteriales; family Sphingobacteriaceae; genus Daejeonella. The sequence goes on along the minus strand of CAZFQV010000243.1, from coordinate 2,030 downwards.
AACCTTAAACAGGAATTAGATTTTCAAATAATACTCTTACCTTGGTATGAAAAATATTTCAACAAATTTATTAAAATTTTCATTATGAGACATTTACTTATTCTGGCAACCGTGTTTATTGCCGCCTGCAACACCTCCCAAAAATCAGAAACGTCTTCTGAATCCAACCAAAAACATGAGCTTGTATTAAAATGGGAAACAGACAGCGTCCTGAAAGTTCCGGAATCTGTGCTTTTTGATAAAGATAATCAGGTGCTTTATTTCAGTAATATCGATGGTACTGAGCCCTGGGTAGCAGATGACAAGGGTTCGATTGGCAAACTCGGTCTGGATGGGCAGATTATTGCCGTAGATTGGGTATCCGGCTTACAGGCGCCAAAAGGACTCGGTATGTACGATGGTAAACTCTATGTGGCCGATCTTCAAAATCTGGTGGTCATTGATATTGCGTCCGGCAAGATCGAGAATTCTTATCCGATTGAAGGAGCTCAAGGGCTTAACGATATCGCGATAGATGAAAATGGTGTGGTTTACCTCACGGATTCTCCGGGTAAAAAAGTTTTCAGCTTTGCAAATGGGAAATCTGAACTCTACTCTGACAAACTAGAAGCACCCAACGGATTGTATGTACATAATAGTCAGCTATATGTACTGGATAATAAAGGCTTGTATAAGTTCAACGAAGATAAATCCCTTACAAAAATTACCGATGGCCTGGAAGGTAATGCAGATGGATTGGAAAATGTAAGTGGCGATGATTTTCTCGTCTCCTGCTGGGGAGGACTGATCTGGTATGTTAATGGTGATGGAACTAAAGAGAAGCTACTCGACACCAGAGATCAGAAAAAAAATACGGCAGACATCGGATTCGACAAGGAAACCAGGACGGTGTATGTACCTACTTTCTTCAAGAATACGATCGTAGCGTATGAATTGAAATAAACAGATAGTTTAGGATATTAAATAAGGAGAGGCTGCCTTCAATAAAGGGTGGCCTTTTTTCGTTTAGATTTCCTTTAATCTTGCATGTTGTTGTATCCAAAAATCATGCTATTCTGCCTGCCTGGCTCGTTATAAGTAGCAATCAATTGTAAGCCAGCGTTTATCGCATGTTTAGCTGGCAAAGATCTCGCTCAAATGGTGTGGAAGAATTCCCGACTCTTTGGCTACATCCCTCTTTACCAATCCGCGTTCGACACTCTTTTATTCAAGAAAAATGCCTGGGTGAAAGCTTCAATAGTCAGCAGGTTACTATATTGTCTGTATTAAAAGGTTGCTTTTTAGCGAGTAGGAAGACTTTCATTTATTGATTAATCCGTAGACCTATATTAAACTCTAACTATCAGCGAACCAGATTACAATAAAAAAACAGGATATCAACAATCAGATTAATTCGTCAATCCTTTTTGCCAGCTCCCTATCCTTATCGGTAATAGTATTGCCTTTATCGTGAGTGCATAGCTTGATGTTGACCCTATTGTAGATATTACTCCATTCCGGATGATGGTTCATTTTTTCTGCTACCATGGCCACTTTAGTCATGAAAGACCAGGCTTCTATAAAGTCTTTAAACTTAAAACTTCTTTTAAGCATGTTTTCTTCTTCTTTCCAGTTCATAATCCTCTATTTTTTGATTCTCCTAAATTTAGGGAAAATTTCAAAGAACCTGAATCAAGAGTTCTTCGCTACGAGAAAGCCAATACTTTCAACAAACAGTATCGTACGTAAAATTGAAATTCTTTGGAAAAATTAAATTCTATCTCGCGATATTATTAAACTCGAATCGCGAGCCTAGAAGACATCCAATAGCACTTATTATTTTTTTTATTCATCACTCTGAATATAATAAGTTTGATTGGATATCATAAATTGGGTGTGCGGTAAAGTAGCTTTGAAATCAAATAAGCTGCCAGAATAACTAAAAGTGTACGCAAAAATAAAAAACCGCCTTTAAATAATATTAAAGGCGGCTAATTGTACCCAGCGCCGGAATCGAACCGGCACAGTTTCCTATCGGTGTTTGAGACCGA
>CAZFQV010000242.1:0-4215 GCA_964521175.1 uncultured Sphingobacterium sp. | reverse complement strand
ATCGGGGATAATTTCCAGGCGAAAGCCACCCTTCAAAGTATCATCGATAATTATGAGAATGATAAGGACGATATCCTGATCCTGGCTAAGCAGAAATTGGCTTTACTCAATAAAAAATAAACAGATGAAATCTCATTTTTTTAAATATATCATGCTCACCGGTGTTTCATGCCTGGGACTCAGCGCCCTGGCCCAGGATAAACCGGCAACTACCGCTCCAACGCAGGAGACGCTTACTGACGAAATTGAAGTAGTAAGACCTTACAAGCCCATACTCGCTGATGCAGTAAAAATTCGTCGAAATCCTGACATGAACAATGAGCAACAATTTAAGCCTGTTTTGTCCTATAGCATCATGGATAAAAAGCTGGAGCTTAACACGAACATTAAACAACTCGATGCTCAACTCATTGCTGATGAACAGTCTGAAACTATTATCAATAACTATGTGAGAGGCGCCGCCGGAAGTTTTGCTACAGCCCTGGGCGAAGTGTACCTGAACACCGGCCGTGATGAAGCATTGCAGGCCGGGGCGTTTTTTCGCCATCTTTCACAGCAGGGCGACCAGGAAAAACAACAATTCTCCAACCAGGAATTTGCAGTATTCGGTCGCTCCATAGCTCATGACTATCAGGTGTCAGGGAGACTTACTTACGACCGGAAATCCTCCTATTTTTACGGCTTTGACCCTGTCGCAGCTGCAGTAGCATCTATGGATAAACAACGCTTCAGCACAATCGGCGGCCAGGTTGAACTAGCGAGTAATTATACCGAAGGTTCTACATTTGATTATGCCGCCCGTCTTGACGCTTATCATTTCAGCAATATTGATGAGGGACGTGAAAGCACTGTCTTGCTTGGAGGCTCCGTTAATAAGGCGATTAATCTGCTGAATATTGGACTCAATGCTTCCGCCGATCTGACAGCCAGTAAAGATGCTGCCTACAAAATAGGAAACAACTTTCTTCGTGCAAATCCTTATGTCAAATTAAAGGGTAAAGGATTTGAACTTAACCTGGGAGTTAACATCGTTCAGGAGTTTGGCGATAACAGCCGGACGAATATCTTTCCGGCAGCCAGTGCAGAAGTACCCATTATTCCCGGATATGCCACCATTTTCGCCGGGGTAAACGGCGATGTGCTCAAAAGCTCCTTGAAAGATTTTGCGCTGGAGAACCCATATCTGAATGAAAATATTGCGATAAAGAACTCATTGGAGAAAATGAATATCTATGCGGGTGTCAAAGGCAATGTTGGAGCCGAACTAGGTTATAAAATATCAGCCTTCTATAAATCCATTGACGACCTGATGCTGTTCACTAATAACCCCACTGTTGTAAATCGTTTTGACGTGACCTACGATAATGGCACTACCAAACTTCTTGGCCTCGACGGACAGTTAAACATCAAGGCATCTGATGTGATCAATATAAGCGGTAAAGCTCAACTATTCAACTATGAACTTTCTACCGAGAAGGAGGCATGGTTTAAGCCAACATTACGTCTGGTATCCAATGTTCGTGCAGGAATCAGCAGAAAGCTGTTCATTGACGGCGAGCTTGCCTTCCAGGGTGAAACTTATGCGAAGATCGTCGACCCTGTATTTCCAATGGCCGAAAAGTCAGTTAAGCTAAAAGGTTTTATGGATCTTAGTGCCGGAGCCGGATACCAGGTAAATAATAAAATAGGTGTATTTTTACGCATCAATAATTTACTGGATGCCTCTTATCAGAAATATCTTTATTATCCTAAACTTGGGATGAATATTTTTGGTGGGCTAAACTATTCGTTCTAAGGCATTTCTTTGACACAAACAAATTAAAAATTACCTTTACAGGGAATGGATATCGGCTACTATATTGCAGATTTGTTGCGTAACCAGGACGACGTCAGTCTTCCCGGAATAGGCACATTTGTAAAAGTTAGAGTGCCTGGTTCGTACCATGCCGCCAGCAATTCATTCACGCCTCCCTCCTACAGGGTTTCCCTGAGAGAGTTTTCCGATAGCATTGAATCTCTGGCGCGACATATCAGTATCAATAAGAACCTATCGCAGACCTCAGCCGAATATTTTATAAAGAAATTTATCTCCTCTATTTTCGATCTGCTTCAATCAACCGGAATCGCGGAGATCAAGCCGCTGGGAATACTACGAAAGGATGATGAAAGGCTTAGCTTCGAAGCTTCTCCTGATTTAAAGATTGGAGGCAAATTCTACGGCCTGAAGGAGGTCAAAGAACAGGTACTGAGGCATCCGCCGGAAGAGGAAAGACTTTTCCAGAACGTCTTTAGAGAAGAGAAGGTGAGTATGCCGGAAGCTGCAATGCCGGATAATATGCTGGTAGAAGAAGAGGCAGCAGAGATGCGCTCCTCTTTTGGGCTCGCAAAGGTTTTAGGCCTGGTAGTCCTCACTTTAATAATTATTGCGGGCCTGGCCTATGTTTATAATCCTATCGTTAAGGAATCTGTGAATAAATTTATAGCCTCCGTCTCGCCGCAAAGGGTAATTCCCGCCCCGGCAGGCAAGGAAAGACATATCCCAGGGCTTGCCGTGCCTGAGCGTAGCGCCGCCGCCGTTAACGATAGCAGTATGATCGATACCCCAAAACTTGCCTCTGTCGCCGAGCCGGTAGACGAAGAAAAACAAAGCTATGAAATCATCGGCGGCTCATTTGGCCGGATGAGCGAAGCTGAAACCTATATTCAGCAACTTAGTTTAAAAGGAATATCGGCTAAAATTGCCCATAATATCCCTGGAAACCTGGTTAAGGTAAGCTTAGGCTCTTTTGATGACGAGCAAAGCGCCCAAAAAGAACTCAACAGAATACATAAAGAAGTAAACAAAGAGGCTTGGATTTACCGGCCGAAATTAAAGAAAAATCCATAAGAATGTTTTTATTACAGATTGATACTCTAGCTCAGCTTGCTGATTCTGCCAATGCAGCTGTACAAACTTTGCCTACCGCACAAGAATTGCGCTTTATAGATCTTCTTTTTATGGGGGGCTGGGTGATGATCCCATTAGCCCTACTTGCATTTCTCGGATTAGTGATCTTTGTGGAGCGCTACATTACAATCAGAAAGGCCTCCAAGGGTGATATGAACTTAATCATGCAGGTTAAGCAAAGCATACAATCTGCCCGCCTGGAATCTGCAGTAGCTATCTGTAGAAATAGCAACACTCCGCTGGGAAGGATGCTTGAAAAAGGTCTGGTGCGTATCGGTAGACCCATTAAGGATATTGAAGGAGCCATTGAAAATGTGGGTAAGCTGGAGGTTTCCAAGCTGGAGAAAAATATCAATATTCTTGGAATTATAGCTGGAATAGCTCCCATGCTCGGATTCGTAGGAACAATTATTGGTGTGATAACCATCTTTCATGAAGTTTCGATTAAAGGAATTATTGAAATTGGAACCATCTCCGGTGGGCTATACACGAAGATGATCACCTCTGCGACCGGAATAATCATCGGGATTATTGCCTACGTCCTCTACCATATCCTGAATATGATGGTTGACCGGATCATTCTTAGAATGGAAACGGATGCAATCGAATTTATTGACTTGTTAGAAGAACCAGGAAAATGAATCTAAGAAAAAGACAACGTGGAAATGTAGAGGTCAACACCTCGGCGCTGAACGATATTATGTTCTTTCTGCTGCTGTTCTTCCTGCTCGCATCGGCAGTCGCTAACCCGAATGTGGTGAAGTTGTTTTTGCCAAGATCCAGCTCGGGCCAGTCAATACCACAAAAAACAATCAACGTCTCTATTACCGCCGATCTGGAATATTTTGTAGAAAAAAAGCAGGTAGCCAAGGCCGATCTCTTGCAGAGTATTGCTGCTTATCAGCAGGCTTCTCCTGATCTTACAATAATTCTTTATGCAGACCGTAGTATAGCTATAGAGAATGTTGTAGACCTTACCGATATTGCCAACCAACTGAAAGTGAGGCTTGTTTTAGCAACAGAAGCGAGAAAATAATGCAGTACCAACGACAGGAAGAAAATAACTACCCTAAAGCTTTTGCCATTTCATCGGCAATCATGGGTGGACTTCTGGCCATTAGTTTTTTCATTATTGCCAGCCGGGTCGGTCCGGAGGATGTCGGTACCGGTGGAATTATAGTAAATTATGGTACCGCTGTGATAGGCATGGGCGACGATTACATGAGCATCGATGAGCCCTCGTCTGCTCCTGATGCAAATAATGCCTC
>CAZFQV010000241.1:0-4267 GCA_964521175.1 uncultured Sphingobacterium sp. | reverse complement strand
CTCATCCTACTCTAAATTCAATTGCCATGAAATGCCGAATTGATCTGCCAGCCAGGAGAATTTTTTGCTGAACCCGTAGTTATCCAAAGGCATCATTACAAATCCGTTTGCAGATAGTCTAGAAAAAAATTTTTCAAGCTCTCTTTCACCGTTGCACTCCACCCAATTGGAGATAGCGGGGGTAAAATTCCATTGGTGTTTAATAAAGCTATCGCTGCAAATGAAATGCTTACCGTTTAACTCAAATTCAGCCTTCATAACGCTTCCTTCTTTTCCCGGACCATCTTTTCCATAACGTTGGATGGAAATAATTTTTGAGTTATCAAATAAATCCACATATAAATTCATTGCTTCTTCTGCGTTGTTTTCTTGAAAAGTAAGAAATGTTGTGATTTGATTTTTCATATCGTGTTTATATTTGTTGATTGCTTTCTGAGTATTAAGGCGCTTACCAGAGCCACTATTAATCCAACCGGCAATACCTCCATGTAAGTAATGAGGATCACAAACAACGGGTTTTTATACCTTTCTTTAAAATTTGCCATTTCAGCAGTTTTTTCTGCTAAACCAGAACTTGTACAATTATTTAATACGTGTGAAGTGTATATTTCAATAAAATCCGGAACAAAAAAATAATAGTAAAACAACCAAACGACCACATATATTGTCGAAGCAATCAGCGTTGTTAAAGCGCCTATTTTGAAGGATTTCCCAAACGAAATAAGTCCACCCGGCTGTTTGTTCCTATAATTTCGAACACCGACAAAAATCAGTGAAAATAATACAATCATTGTTGCGTATCCGAATACATCATTCCCCTTCATGTTGGGATTGCTGTACATTTGATTGACCATCAAAACCATGTTGGCAGACAAAATAGTTCCGATAACTAAGCCAAAAACTAAAATCGTTTTCTTCATATTCTCATAATTATTTGCCAAATCTAAATCTGAAAATTAGAATGACGGTCATACTTTAGTACCAAAATAGTTTCTAAAAACTACTTCATGCGCAAGAATCAAGTATGTTATGGGATAATCTTTAAACGCTTGGACTTTTCGATTGCCTGCGTCCTACTTTTTACGTTCATTTTTAAAAGGACATTGGAAACATGGGTTTTAACGGTGCTGACTGATAAAAATAAACTTTCTGCAATGGATGCGTTGCTATACCCTTTTGTCAAAAGCTGGAGGACTTCATATTCACGGGAACTTAAATTTAATTTCTTTAGTTCGTTTTCATCGATGTTAGACTCAAAAGATGTGGTTATGCTTACCTCTTCCTCGATAATCACCACTTTCTTCCCTGCGAGCTGCGTTGCCATCCATACGCCTAAACCGATAAAAAAAACCGCTATTAGCCCTACGTAAATGTCAATTGCATTGTCGACGATCAGGAATTTCCATTGCAGCCATTTCAACAAAAAAGTCAAAACTGCTAAAATCAGCGCATATAAAATGACATGTTTAAAGTCTTTTAAAAGAGTAGTCATATAGAACTATAATTGATTGCCCGCTATTTTCTATGTTCAAAACTTAATTGCTGAGTGAATTAATACCCTGTTCTTGTAAGGTTAGCATGGCACACATTTCATTGCCGCAATTTGCTGTGCCGGTTTATTAGAATCTAAATCGGTTCTGATATGCCGATAAACGATGTTTAAAAATAACGGAATGCTTCTCAGTACCCAATATAAAATAAATTTGGGCCGTCTGTTAGTTCATGACAGAGGAGCTGAAAAGGATTATCATAGGCCTTTTAAAATACAAAACCCTCTAATTATTTTTAGAGGGTTTTGATTTACTTAGACTCGGTTCGAGTCGGGATGGCGGGATTCGAACCCACGACCTCCAGCACCCCATGCTGGCGCGATACCTGGCTACGCTACATCCCGAAGTATAATGTTTGGCGATTATCAGGGCAGCAAATATAAAGATTGATTTGAATTAACCATATCACTATATGGATAAAACCTGCCATAGATACAAAGAATGCTTATTTGAGGCTTCAAAATAAACCGCGCATCGAATTAAGTTCGGGGTATATCGCTTTTTGGAAAAAATCTGAATCTTTGTTTGCCCGCTGCTCGTCATCAGGGCTGGTAATTACACGGACCTGGATAGCTACAAAGGCATTTATCTGATAATCATCCTGCCCAGCCCTCTCTGTCCAGGCTTCTGTAATGGATTGCTTCTGCCAGATGCTCTAATAAGATTTCCTTACTTTCTCCCAAATCGGCGATGGTGCGTGAAACTTTTAGGATGCGGTCATAAGCCCGTGCAGAAAGTCCCAGCTTTTCCATTGCCTGCTTCAGCAGAGTCTGACCCGCCGGGCTAACCTTACAGATATTTCGCACCATGTTGGGGCTCATATGGGCATTGCAGAACACGTCCTCCTTATTTTCAAAGCGAATAGTCTGAATTTCCCGGGCCCGGCTGACACGGCTACGGATCACTTCACTTTTTTCGGAAGTCCTTTCGGAAGAGAGCTCCCTCAAGTTTACTGGTGTAACCTCGACATGGAGATCGATTCGGTCGAGTAGAGGACCTGAAATTTTGCTTAAATATCGTTGGACGACCCCTGGACCGCAGATGCATTCTTTTTCAGGGTGGTTGTAAAAACCGCAGGGGCAAGGGTTCATCGATGCCACCAGCATAAAGCTTGCGGGGTAGTTAATAGTGGATTTCGCCCTGGAGATAGTCACCCGCCGTTCTTCAAGCGGTTGTCTCATCACTTCCAGGACAGTTCGTTTGAATTCGGGGAGCTCATCCAAAAAAAGCACGCCGTTATGAGCCAGTGAAATTTCTCCCGGTTGTGGGTTGGTACCACCTCCTACCAATGCCACGTCGCTAATGGTGTGATGCGGCGAGCGGAAGGGCCGTATCGTCATGATCGATTCGGATGCGGAAAGCTTACCTGCGACGGAATGAATCTTGGTCGTGTCAATCGCTTCGTATAAATTCAAGGGGGGAAGAATGGTAGGTAGTCGCTTGGCGAGCATGGTCTTACCCGCTCCGGGCGGGCCAATCAGAATGAGATTATGTCCGCCGGCAGCGGCAATTTCCAATGCACGTTTAATGTTTTCCTGCCCTTTTACATCCGAAAAATCGCTCTCGTAATTGCATATATTCCGAAGAAACTCCTCCCGGGTGTCAACAATGGTCCGTTCAGGTTGGAAGCTTCCTTCGAAAAAACCTATAATCTCCGAAATATTCTCTATTCCATAAACTTCAAAATCATCTACTATGGCAGCTTCGCGGGCATTGGCCTTGGGCAGTAATATACCTTTGAAGCCCTCTTTTTTACCCTGAATAGCAATCGGAAGAGCACCTTTTACTGGCTGCACTCCGCCATCCAGTGAAACCTCGCCCATGATCAGATAGTTTTTAAGATCCTCGCTTCCGATCTGATGAGATTCAGCGAGGATTGCCAGGGCAATGGCTAAATCATAGGAGGAGCCTTCTTTACGGATGTCTGCAGGCGCCAGATTCACGATGATCTTTTTACGCGGCATGTGGAAACCACAGTTATTTAATGCACTTTCAATACGGAAGAGACTTTCTTTGACGGCATTATCAGGCAAGCCAACTATGAAGTACTTGGTGCCGCCACTGATGTTGACCTCTACGGTGATCGTTATGGCTTCAATTCCGTAAACCGCGCTTCCGAAAGTTTTTACCGGCATAATGCATAGGTAGATGCTGTTCATAGGAGCAGGTTATGGCGCTTATCGAAAGGGGCAAAGAACTTAGTATGCGGTTACAGCCAGGGCTATTTTAGATAAACTAAGCCAGGTCAAATTGCTCATGATGTACTGATATAGCCAGAGCTGTACAAGCGGGAGAAGGATAGGTATTGATTTAACAAATTGGTCCCCGAAATCTATTTTCCGAATGGCATTTTAGGTATTCCTTTCATCATCTTAGCAGCAGCAGCGGGATTGGAGAACTGTTTCATCACCTTGCGCATGTCTTCAAACTGCTTGATGAGCTTATTCACTTCAGCGATATCAGTTCCCGAGCCTTTGGCGATGCGGACACGGCGACTTTGGATGATCGAATCCGGATTCTCCCGTTCATAAGGAGTCATCGAGCGGATAATGGATTCAATAGGAATAAATGCGTTATCGTCGATATCCACATCCTTAATGGCTTTGCCCACGCCGGGTATCATGCCCATCAGATCCTTCATGTTACCCATCTTCTTGATTTGTTGAATCTGGTTTAGAAAGTCGTTAAAATCGAATTTATTTTTGCGGATCTTCTTT
>CAZFQV010000240.1:0-4269 GCA_964521175.1 uncultured Sphingobacterium sp. | reverse complement strand
TTTCGCTGTAGTAAGATCCGTGGCTGCGCTCGGGAAGACACCTTGGGAGGGACACAGGACGATACAAATATCAGAGGCTCCGGAGCAAGTCCGGGAAGTATATTATGGGAAATTCAAATAACTATTTCGGTGTCGGGGAAGAGCATAATGCAAAAGAGGCTGTCGTCACAATTGACGACAGCCTCTTTGACTATTATAAATGAGATTTTATTGTCCGGGTACCGCTGGTGCAGATCCTGGTTTGGCCGGGATAATATTGATCATTTCAACATCAAAAATCAGCGGTGTAAACGGTGGGATCCCTTGATTCCCTTGTTCCCCGTAAGCCAGGCTGGACGGAAGAATTAAGGTAGCTTTTGCGCCTTTGGGTAGAAGCATTAATCCTTCTTCGAATCCAGGAATTGCACCTTCTACTCCTACTGGAAGTTTTAATGGCTCATACATGCGACCCGGGTTAAAGGTTCCGCTCTTCTTCGCTACGTCAGCAAGGCTGCTGTCGAATATTTTCCCGCTTAGGAACTTCCCTGTATAATGTACAAGAACGGTATCGCCCACATTTGCTTTCGCGCCACTGCCTTCCCTGGTAATTACATAGTTGAGCCCTGAAGGTGTTACAGTAGGTTTTAGATTGTTAGCTGAAACATAAGCTTTGACTTTGGCCGCCTCGCTATTTTTAGCCTGTTCCATTTCCGCTTCCAGGAATTCGTCAATTTTAACCCGGAAAAGACTATCAGTCAGGTCACCTTTAGGGATTACCTTATCGATCTTGATATTGTATACCAGGTATTTCGAAGTAGTGTCCGCCGGTTGAGGACGGCCCATCTTGAGTACCATGGAATCGATATTGATCTTAAAGGTTGCACTGTCGCCTTCACTCAAAAGAGACAGACCTGAGAACAAATCGCCCTGGAAAACAGATTTTTCTTTGATTAAAAGAGAAGGACGGTCGTAGTCGTACGAGCTGTAAAGCACTGAATCGCCTTCTGTCTTTTCGATAGCTTTGAATACGACAAAATCGCCGTCTTTAATGTTTTCTCCGCCTTTGTCTGTGTGAATCTTGTAAAGCATGTCACCCTCGCCTTTTTCAAATTTATTGCAGGCACTGAGGGCAGTTACGGCAATACCTAATACGATTAATGATTTTTTCATTAGAATATAGTTTGATTTTTGTTTTTGCGTTCTATGTTATTTTTTTGTTCGTTATTGAATTAGCAAAGCCTTATACTCGGGTAATATAGTGTTAAATTTATTTCTGACCGTATCTATATTTTCGCTGGAGAATCCCCCTGCCGCATTGCGGTGTCCTCCACCATGAAAGTATTTCTTGCATATTTCATTCGCAGGAAAATCCCCTGTTGAACGCAAGGACAGTTTTACTTTATCGCTCCGCTCAACAATTAGCACCGCCAGTCGGATGCCGTTGATGGAAAGGGCATAATTCACTATTCCTTCAGTATCACCTGTTTGAATTTTGTATTTTTCGAGATCTTCCTTCCGTATTGTGATGATTGCTGAGTTGAATTCTGGGAATACCTCGAGTCTGTTTAGTAGACAATGCCCGAGAAAACGTAACCTGTTTTCCGAAAAGTTGTCGTAAACCAGCTGGTGGATCCTCCAGTTTTCGGCACCGCTATCAATAAGGTTGGCAACAATATGATGAACTTCTGCCGTGGTCGTCGGGAAACGAAATGATCCTGAATCTGTCATAATCCCTGTGTAAAGGCAGGTTGCGACATCTTTATTAATAAACTCCTTTTCCTCCATAAGGTTTACGATAAAATCGTAAACTAATTGAGCCGTGGAACTTGCGTTGATAGTCCAAAACCGGAAATCATCGAAGCCTTCAGGCTCCAGATGGTGGTCAATCATTACTTTCTTCGCCGCAGAAGCACGCACTAAATCCCCTAACTCATTGATTCGTGAAAGAGAATTGAAGTCAAGGCAAAATATCAGATCCGCATTGGCTACATATTCTTTTGATTCATCCGGTTTTTCGGTATAAATGATCACCTCCGGGTTATTAGGTAGCCACTGGAGGAATGCCGGGTAATCTGTCGGGCTTATTACACGCACAAAGTGACCTTTTTGTATCAGGTAATTGTATAAACCGAGTGATGATCCCATCGCATCACCATCAGGCTTATGGTGCGTGGTGATCACAATATGCTTCGGCTCAGCTAATAAATCTTTCAGTAAGGCTAAATTCGACATCTATAATAAAAGAACTGCAAAGCTATTAAAATTACTGATTTAGATCCGTTCATTTTTGAAAATCCTTTAGCCTTAAATTTATTAGCCGTACTTTTGCGTGAAATTTCAACAATAAGATGGCAGCGAACAGAACTTTTACCATGATTAAGCCCGATGCTGTGGCCAACGGCCACACCGGAGCGATTTTAGATGACATTATTAAAGGCGGATTCAAGATTATAGCCTTAAAGTATACTCGTCTCAGTAAGGATATTGCAGGTCAGTTTTATGCGGTGCATAGCGAGCGGCCTTTTTATAAAGACCTGGTTGATTTTATGTCCTCAGGGCCTATTCTGGCGGCGATCCTCGAAAAGGATAATGCTGTGGAAGATTTCAGGAAGCTGATCGGAGCAACGGATCCATCTAAGGCTGATGCGGGAACGATTCGTAATAAGTATGCGAAGTCAATCGATGCCAATGCAGTACACGGTTCAGACTCAGACGATAACGCTCAGATAGAAGGGAGTTTCTTCTTTACTGCATTCGAGCGATTTTGATATTGATATCTCTCCGGGATTTCCGGAGAGATATCAATCCCTGATCGAGGCCCGCACTTTAGCTGCAGGCTTGAGCTATTTATAAGAGTATAATATCTTCAATCACTTTTTCTCCCGCTCTTTCATTCATTTTCTCGATAATATCCCTGCGCATCATCATCAAATCATTTCTGATTACTGAAGATTCCAGCCGGATGAACAGCTTACGATCACGGATAAAGATATCCTTTGTCCTGTTCGCTACCGCCTTGCCCATGATGTCTGGCCAAGCTGCAATAAGGGAAGTCTCGTCAAACTTCCTTCTGAGCTTGTACACATGAAGCATTTGTTCAATAGCTTCTTTCAGTGATCTGTCGTTTGTGCGACTCATCGGTTTCTTTTTACTTTAAATTTTTATGGCGGCGATTATCAAAATTAAACAATCAGGAGCTGATTTTACCTTTATCCACGTCATAAATAGTCACCGGGATATTAAGCTTGTTAAATACTCCTTCCACACGCTCCCGACTCGTATCGGTGATAAAAATCTGTCCGAAATTCTTGTCGGATACCATTTTCATCAGTTTTGCAGTACGTATACTATCCAGCTTGTCGAAAATGTCATCCAATAACAATAGCGGCGCAAAGCCTTTCCGTTGACTAAGAAAAGTGTACTGAGCCAGCTTCAGGGCGATAAGAAATGATTTCTGCTGTCCCTGGGAGCCGAATTTTTTTAAGGGCATACCATGTATGGTAAAACTTAGCTCATCTTTATGGATCCCGCTTGTAGTCCTTTCCATACTCCGGTCGCGCTCCAGATTTTTCGCGAGCAATGATGCGAAATCGTCCAGAAGTAGCGGAGATTCATATACCAGTCTTACTTCTTCCGCGTCTTCGCTCAGATAACGGTAATGAGTATTAAATATGAGCTCGAACTCTGCCATAAATAATTTGCGTCTGTCAAAGATCCGGTTTCCTGAAATTATGAGCTGTTCATTATAGATCTCCATTAAGGAGGGGTCGTATCTGCCGGATTCGGCAATCTGCCTCAGCAGTGCGTTTCGGTTTAGCAGATTCTTATTATACAGGATAAGCTCATTCAGGTAAGTGCTGTCGGTCTGTGAAATGACGTTATCGATAAATTTTCTTCTTTCCTCACTTCCTTCAGTGATTAGAATGCTGTCGTTGGGCGAGATCATTACTAAGGGAAACAAGCCGATATGATCGGCGAGCCGTTGGTATTCTTTTTTGTTGCGTCTGAAGATTTTCTTCTGATTCCGCTTTAGCGCACAGTGAATGATTTCTTTCTTCCTCCCCTTTTCGAAGACCCCCTGGATCATAAACATATCCTGCCCCTGTCTAATCTGCTGACTATCGATAGGGTTAAAATAGCTTTTACATAGAGATAAATAATGAATGGCGTCGAGCAGATTCGTTTTGCCTGCCCCGTTATTTCCCGTGAAGACATTCACCGTGAGTGACAAGCTTATTTCAGCCTCTGCATAATTCCTGAAATTGATAATACTTAATTTTTGAAGCTGCA
>CAZFQV010000239.1:0-4294 GCA_964521175.1 uncultured Sphingobacterium sp. | reverse complement strand
ATGTTCAGCCGGTTGGTCTGGAGGGAGCCTATAGCTCTTATATAGACGGAGAAAGTGGTAAGCGACTGATGCAGCGTATTTCCGGTGGAGTGTGGATGCCCGTGAATCGGGATATTGAGATTGCACCAAAAGAGGGAGCCGACATTATCGCCACCATCGATGTTAATATGCAGGATATTGCGCAACGGGCCCTGGAAGAGCAATTGATCGCAAGCAATGCCCATCATGGCTGTGTGATTCTGATGGATGTGGAATCGGGAGAGGTGAGGGCTATCGTGAATTTGAGTAAGGTTAGAGAGGGTGTGTATAGCGAGCAATTTAATTATGCTATTGCCGGCAATCAGGATCCGGGATCGACCTTTAAGGTGGCCTCTTATATGGCCTTGCTCGAAGACAAGAAGGTAGATACTAACACCCTGGTAGGCACCGGGACATATCCGATCCGGGGTAAGGTGATCAGAGATTCACATGGTAGTATTGGCGTAGTAACCGTAAAACGAGCGTTTGAAGAGTCTTCAAATGCTGCAATAGCCGAAATGGTGAATACCGCTTACCGTGATGATCAGGCGGCCTTTACTGATCATTTATATAACTGGGATTTTCAGAACAAACTCGGACTCCAAATTCCGGGTGAAGCCCAGCCGGTGGTTAAGAACCCAAAAAATAGAAGCTGGAATAAATACATGACCCTTCCGCAAATGGCTTATGGATACGAAATGCAGCTGACTCCTTTGAAGATGTTGTCATTCTATAATGCTATTGCCAACGACGGGAAGTATATCGCACCGATTTTCGTGAGGGAAATCAGGCGTTTAGGAAACACTGTTGAACGGTTTAAGGCCAGAGTAATTAATGAAAAGATATGTTCTGACGAAACTTTAGGCAAGATGAAAGACCTGCTCGAGGGTGTGATAACTGAGGGTACCGGTAGAAACATTGTGAGAAGTCCGCTATATAGAATTGCGGGGAAATCAGGAACCGCTCAGGTAGCCGATGGGAACAGGGGATACCGGGCAAATTTACAGTATCAGGCCTCCTTTGTGGGTTATTTTCCGGCAGAAAAGCCGAAATATTCCCTGATCGTAGTCATTAACGACCCGCGCAATGGTTATTATGGAGCGCAGGTAAGCGGGCCCGTTTTTCGCAAAATCGCCGACAGAGTATATGCATCTGATACGAATATGTTCGATGATATCGCTGATGAGAAGATTGCCGGCAATTTAGGAATGCCTTCTGCGAAGACGGGTGAAAAGAAAGCCACGCAACGTATTTATAAGGCTTTTGGCATTAAAGCCCTGCTCGCATCCAATGCAGAATATATTGCGGTAGACACCAATAGAGGAGTGGTAAATCCTGAAATAGAGATTGTTGAAGGAGTAGTGCCTGATGTAGGCGGGATGGGCCTCAAAGACGCGCTATATGTGCTGGGGAATTCTGGTCTCAAACCTATCGTGCGCGGAAGCGGCAGAGTTGTAAAGCAATCCCTGGTAGCGGGAATGAGAGTCGAGAAAGGTTATCCTATAATCGTAGAACTGAACTGATGAAGAAACTGAGCGACATATTGTATGGAGTTTCCTTAAAGCAGGTTTCTGGAGAAACAGGAGCTGAGGTATCCCAGGTATGCTTTGATTCGCGGATGTGTGATTCTCAGGCCCTATTTGTAGCAATCCGGGGAACAACTTCTGATGGGCATGGCTTTATAGAGAAGGCTATTGAGTCAGGAGCGACAGCAATTGTTTGTGAAGATCTTCCGAAGATAGTGAGCGAGCATGTCAGCTATTTCCTGGTGGATGATTCAGCCGAGGCTCTGGGGATAATCGCTTCCAATTTTTTTGATAATCCATCGGATAAGTTGAAGCTGATAGGAGTTACCGGCACGAACGGCAAGACTACAGTAGCGACTTTATTGTTCCAGCTCTTCAGAGATCTGGGCTTTAAAGTCGGGTTATTGTCGACTGTCCAAAATCAGATCAATACTTACGTGATTCCTGCTACGCTTACCACCCCGGATCCATTATCTTTAAATAACTTACTCCATGACATGGTGGAAAGCGGCTGCGATTATTGCTTTATGGAAGTGAGTTCACATGCTGTGGCCCAAAAGAGGATAGCCGGTCTCACCTTCGGCGGGGGTATTTTCACTAATCTGACTCATGACCATCTTGATTTTCATCAAACCTTTGATGCCTACCTGAAAGCAAAAAAGAGCTTTTTCGACAATTTGCCAGCTCATGCCTTCGCCTTAAGCAATATCGACGATAAAAATGGTGGGGTGATGTTGCAGAATACCAGGGCCCATAAAAAAACATACGGGCTTAAAAATATTGCCGATTTCAGAGCGAAAATTATCGAGAATCATTTCAGCGGACTCCTGCTCAATATGGAAGGTACCGAGGTATGGTTTAAAATGGTTGGCAGCTTTAATGCTTATAACCTGCTCGCAGTTTATTCAACGGCGATGCTCCTCGATCAGGATAGGGTAAAAGTATTGACCTCGCTGAGTCGTTTGTCGGGTGCCGAAGGTCGGTTTGACTATTTGGTTTCTCCAACAGGCATTGTCGGTATAGTTGACTACGCGCATACCCCGGATGCTTTACAAAATGTGCTGAGTACTATCCAGAATATCCGTAAAGGAACAGAACAGGTAATTACTGTTACCGGATGCGGAGGCGACAGGGATAAGGCAAAACGGCCTTTGATGGCGCAGGTGGCCTGCGACTGGAGCACCAAGGTGATATTAACGTCAGACAATCCGCGGAGCGAGTCGCCCGAACAGATCATCAAAGACATGGAAATGGGGGTGCTGCCCAACAACAGAAAGAAAGTGCTGTCAATTACCGACCGCCGGGAAGCCATCCGAACCGCCTGCCATCTGGCAAATCCCGGCGACATTATTCTTGTGGCTGGAAAAGGACATGAAAAATATCAGGCTAAGGGAGGTGTGAAGCTTCCTTTTGATGATAAGAAGATATTGATTGAATTTTTAAATCTGATAAGCTGATGCTTTACTACCTATTTACCTGGCTGGATCAGAATTATAAATTCCCCGGGTCGGGCTTATTTCAGTATATCTCTTTTCGTACGGGGATGGCTGTGATCTTATCACTGTTTCTTACCACGATCTACGGAAGCCGGCTGATTAATATCCTCAGAGTTAAACAAGTAGGCGAATCAGTAAGAAACCTGGGTCTTGAGGGGCAGATGCAAAAGCAAGGAACCCCAACGATGGGGGGCTTAATTATCCTTCTCGGAATTCTGTTACCCACCCTGCTTTTTGCCCGACTGGAGAATATCTATATCATCATGATGCTCGTTACCACGGTATGGATGGGTATTATCGGCTTTGTAGACGATTATATTAAGGTTTTCAAAAAAGATAAGGAAGGCCTGGCAGGACGGTTCAAGATCTTAGGCCAGGTTATACTTGCGTTAATCATCGGATGGACCATGCATTTCCATCCTGACATCGTGGTGAGAGAACAGGTGGCCCTGTCATCTAAAGTAGAATCACCGCCCGAGGCACACAAAAAGGGGAATTCATATTACTATACCCGCGACATCAAATCTACCATTACCAATACGCCTTTTTATAAGGATAATGAGTTCGATTATTCAAAAGTACTGACGATCTTTGGTCCTGAATTTAAGAAGTACTCCCTGGTGGTATTTCTTTTCGTTGTGGTTTTAATCATCACGGCTGTTTCTAATGGAGCAAACTTAACCGATGGGGTCGACGGGCTCGCTACAGGGACATCGGCTATAATTGGAATCACTCTGGCCATCCTGGCCTATGTATCCGGCAACACGATATTTGCCGATTACCTCAACATCATGTATATCCCCTACTCCGGGGAGCTGGTAATTTTCGCAGGTGCCTTTGTAGGCGCATGCGTAGGATTTTTATGGTATAATTCCTATCCGGCACAGGTATTTATGGGCGATACAGGAAGTCTCGCAATTGGAGGTATTATAGCCGTATTTGCCATCATGATTCGGAAGGAGCTACTTATACCAGTGCTCTGTGGTGTGTTTCTCGTGGAGAACCTGTCTGTCGTAATACAAGTCAGTTATTTTAAATACACTAAGCGCAAGTTCGGGGAAGGCCGGAGAATATTCCTGATGTCGCCTTTACACCATCATTACCAGAAAAAAGGATATCATGAAGCTAAAATTGTTACCAGATTCTGGATCGTGAGTATTATGCTGGCAATCTTAACCATCGTAACCCTAAAGCTACGCTGATGGAGGATAGAAAGTCTTATATCGTGGTTTTGGGTGCAGGAGAAAGCGGAAC
>CAZFQV010000238.1:0-4328 GCA_964521175.1 uncultured Sphingobacterium sp. | reverse complement strand
CAATTATAACGACGTCTACCCCGGGGTGCAGACTGACCGTAAAGGGAAATAAAAACGGAGTTTTAGTTGCGCCGCGATCAAAAGAAGCGATTAAACAGGCAGTGCTTGATATCGTAGCCCAAAAGCCCAATCACAAAGGGATGGGTGAGGAAAGTCGAATATTAGCTGAAAAAAAATTCAGTCACGATATTATTTTTAGAGAAATTGAGAGGTCTTATCAACAGATTTTGTATCCAGAAAAAATGCATTGACTGGATCAATAGAGATTACGTTGATAATTAAAGCGGATAATTATGCATTTTGCTAATAAGCGATAATATATGAATCTGCAGGATAATAAAAGGGATTGTTTAAGCAAACTAACTGCTGACGATTTGATTTGTCCTGTGTGTAAGTCTGAAAGATTAATTATCGCTGATACGCATCTGTTATGTGCGAATGAAGCTTGTCGCCACTTCTCAGAAGCTTTTGGAGCTGCAAATGGTAAGCCTATTTTAATTGACTTCGATCATTCATTGACGGATAGTTCTTATTATACTTCTGATTCGGTAGAAAGTGTTATTAAGCGGAATAGTTTCGGACTTAAAGTCTGGGTAAGAGACACATTTCGTGGTAATAGTCAAATCACCATCAATAATATCGAGCATCTGATTAAAATAGCGTCTTTACGTGAAAGGCCGAGAATACTGATTATCGGTGGCGCCGAGATTGGTGTGGGTATTGACCGTCTGTATAAGAAATTTTCGAGCCATATACTGGCGCTGGATATCTATGATACCGTGAATGTTGATATTCTTGCTGACGCTCATGCAATCCCTTTCAAGGATAACCTATTTGACATTGTTATCATTCAGGCAGTTCTGGAACATGTTTTAATTCCTAATAAAGTAGTTTCAGAGATCTACCGGGTCTTGATGCAGGGAGGTATAGTTTATGCCGAGACTCCATTTATACAACACGTACATGAGGGACCGTATGATTTTACCAGATATACAGAGTCCGGGCATCGATATCTGTTTAAGAGTTTTGAACTTATCCGTTCGGGATATACCGCTGGTGCTGGCTCATCATTACTGTGGTCTCTGGATTTCTTTTTTTCGGGACTTCTGCGGACGCGGCTTGCGGGCAAACTTGCCCAGATTTTATTCTTCTGGTTACGTTTTTTTGATAATGCAATTTCCCCCGGGTTTAATGTCGATGCGGCGTGCGGGGTATTTTTTATGGGTAGCAAAGAGGGCGTCAGCATGGAAGATAAGGCTATTTTAAATCACTATAAGGGCAGACAGCAGCTGGCTAAACATAAATAGATTTCAGGATGACAGTATATCTAACTGGTTCAAGCGGCTTCGTAGGCAACAGTCTTTTAACATATCTGCAGCATGGCATCTTTAAATTTGAATGCCTTGGGCGTGAGGATTTAAAGGAGATTGGCGGAGTTAGCCTTGTTCAAGGGAGTACCATTGTTCATTTAGCAGGGAAGGCACACGATCTTAAAAAAGTCTCTGATCCGGGTGAATATTATTCTGCTAATTCTGAATTGACTAAAGAGTTATATGATGCTTTTTTGCGGTCCAATGCTACTAAATTCATTTTTATCAGCTCCGTTAAAGCCAGTGCAGACAGGGTAGATGGCGTGCTAAGCGAAGAGCATCTGCCCCGACCTGAAACTCATTACGGAAAATCCAAGTTAATGGCCGAGCAATACATCCAGGCACAAGCCTTGCCGGCAGGAAAATCTTTTTATATCCTTCGCCCCTGCATGATCCATGGCCCGGGGAACAAGGGCAATCTAAACCTTTTTTACCGACTGATATCCAGAGGTATTCCGTACCCTCTTGCTGCATTTGAGAATAAGCGCTCCTTTCTGAGTGTCGGGAACCTTTGTTTCGTGATTCAGGAGATCCTTAATCGGGATGACATACCTTCGGGAGTTTATCAGGTAGCTGACGATGAAGCGATCTCCACCAATGAACTGGTCCGCCTGATTGCCGAAGGATCCGGGCGTCCCATTCGTTTGTGGAAACTGAATCCGAACCTAATTAGATTTCTGGCCAAACTTGGTGATACATTTCATCTGCCACTGACCAGCGAGAGGCTTAATAAATTGACCGAAAATTATGTCGTCAGTAATGCTAAGCTAAAGGATGTATTGCAAAAGGAGCTCCCCTTAAGTGCAAGAAACGGAATTCTATATACCATCAGGTCTTTCCAGACCTGATCTCTAATAATTTAGTTTTCTGTTCTTGTTTAATTCCCCGAATTAAATAACCTTTGCAGATATGCTGTATTTGTTATATCTGCCGGCCTTAACGGCCATTATCTTGCTCTACTTCAGGCTGGCTGTCAGGTATAATATTGTTGACAAGCCAAATCATCGTAGTTCACATAATCGCTTAGCCATACGGGGTGCGGGAGTCATTTTTCCTATTGCCATCCTCATTCAATGCCTTATTTCGGGGTTTGAGTATCCTTTCTTCGCTGTCGGCCTGATCATTATAAGCCTGATTAGTTTCTACGATGACATCAAGCCTCTCTCCAATAAAACCCGCCTTCTTGGGCATTTAACAGCCGTAAGTTTTTTGTTTGTTGAGGCTAACCTGATGGATTATTCTATTTGGTTAATTGTTCTTTTATATATCCTGGCGATCGGTACTATTAATGCCTATAATTTCATGGATGGCATCAACGGGATAACCGGGGGATACAGCCTGATAACTGTTGGTACCTTGTATTTTGTCAATGAACGAGTACTAACCTTCATCTCACCCGGGATATTGCTTGCCGCGATATTTTCTTTGATCGTATTTAATCTTTATAACTTCAGAAAGGGGGCCAGATGCTTTGCCGGTGATGTCGGGAGCGTGAGTATCGCTTTTATTATTATATTTTTTCTTTCATTACTGATCGCTAAAACAGCAGACTTTAGATATATCGGCTTTTTACTAATTTATGGCCTTGATGCAGTCAGCACTATTATCTTCAGATTAATTCGTCGTGAGAATATTTTTATGGCACATCGGACTCACTTTTACCAGCACCTTTTCAATGTCAGAAAATGGCCGCATCTGAGGATCTCCGGTTTGTACATGTCTATCCAACTATTGATTAATATCGTACTCATCTATATCAATTTAAGTCCTTTGGCCTTTATACTTACGCTTTTAATATCGGGGCTGATATTTGTCGGAATTCGGTTCAGGATAGAAGGGAAGAATCATCTCATAGGTGAATGGTCAACGCAAAGCGCTTAGTGCGCTGAACGAAGTGCATTTTGAGCATAAATTAGTGAATGGTGCAGAATTACTCTTCAAAAGCCCTGAACATGCCCAATAGAAAAAAGATTCGCTTTTAATAAACACTATTTATATTATATTTGTGCTTAAACTAAGAACGAAGCTTTGTTTAATCTAATTAATATAGTACCACGCTGGATCATTTTTTGCTTAGATCTGCTGGTATGCATATTTTCTTTATGCTTTGCGTATTTTGTAAAGTACAATTTAAATATTGCTGATTTCGATCTCAATGAGCTGAGTAGGAATATACTCATATTCTCGGCCTTAAATACCTGTGTTTTTTTAGGAGTCAAGACCTATGCCGGTATTATCCGCTATACCAGCGCTCAGGATTCGTTTAGGATATTGTTCTCGATATTAATCAGCAACGGCTTATTCTTCTTCGTTAACCTCGTTCTGGTTAGCTTTAATCAAGACCCCTATATCTCCAATGTTATACTGATTATCAATGGACTAACCAGTTTTTTACTATTGATCACCTATCGGGTGCTGGTGAAGTATTTCTTTATGTACATTAAAAATTACCGTATCGATAAACGACGCGTAATTATCTATGGTGCAGGTGAAGCAGGTATCGCAGCAAAGCGTACCCTGGATCATGACAACAGGGTGAACATGATGTTGGTGGCTTTTCTGGATGATGATGAACGTAAAGCAGGGAAATCTATTGACGGGATTAAGATCTTTCATACCAGGGATTTTATTTCGCTCATGCGCCAGGAAAAAATTCAGGATCTGATTATCGCGATCCAGGGTATTGCCCCGGAACGAAAGAACCGGATTGTAGATCTTTGTTTAGAGAATAATATCAAGGTCTTAACCCTTCCACCAGTACGGTACTGGATTAACGGACAGCCCACCGCAAAACAACTGCAGAATATAAAAATCGAGGATCTTCTGGAAAGAGAACCTATAGAGATCCATAATGATATTATCGGAGAGCAGATAAAAGGCAAACGGGTGCTGGTCACTGGTGCAGCCGGTTCGATAGGTTCTGAAATTGTCAGACAGATCTCTCTGTTTGATCCCCAG
>CAZFQV010000237.1:4028-4335 GCA_964521175.1 uncultured Sphingobacterium sp. | reverse complement strand
AACGGAGCCGAAATTGTCCATGAAGACAATTGGGGTTTGAAAAAACTAGCGTATCCGATTCAGAAGAAGACAACCGGATATTATCACCTAACTGAATTCAGAGCTCCGGGTGAGTTTATTAACAAACTTGAAGTTGAATACAAACGTGATGAGCGCATCATGCGTTTCCTGACTGTTTCACTAGATAAGCATGCCCTTGCTTTCAGTGAGAAAAAACGGAGCGGTGCCTTCAACAAAAACAAGGAAACTAAAACTGAGGAGGTAGCACAATAATGGCAAGAGATCAAATTCAATACGTTACCGCTCC
>CAZFQV010000237.1:0-4018 GCA_964521175.1 uncultured Sphingobacterium sp. | reverse complement strand
AGACGAGAGTCGTAAAAAATATTGCCGCTTCAAAAAGAACGGAATTAAATATATCGATTACAAAGACGCAAATTTCCTGCTAAAATTTGTGAACGATCAAGGTAAAGTTTTGCCACGCCGTTTAACCGGGACATCCCTGAAATTCCAGCGTAAAGTGGCGCAGGCTATCAAGCGTGCCCGTCACATCGGTTTACTACCTTATGTTGCTGATTCATTAAAATAAGGGGGAGATAAGCGAAATGGAATTAATTTTAAAACAAGATATCAAGAATCTCGGGGAGAAAGATGATATCGTAAATGTAAAACCAGGATTTGGACGTAATTACCTTATTCCCCAAGGTTTTGCATCACTGGCTACAGAGTCGGCAAAAAAAGTACTCGCTGAAAACTTAAAGCAGGCTGCCTTTAAACAAGATAAAATCAAAAAGGACGCAGAAGCAATCGCTGCTCGTTTGGAAGGGGTTAAATTGTCAATCGGTGCTAAAGCAGGTGAAACCGGAAAGATCTTTGGATCTGTAAACACCATTCAGATAGCTGATGCATTGAAGAAAGAAGGCTTTGAGGTAGATCGCAGAAGGATCACTTTTGAAACCGAGCCTAAGCTTGTCGGCGAATATATCGCTAACCTTAACCTACACAAAGAGGTGAAGGTTAAAGTTCCTTTTGAAGTTATTGCAGAATAATTTCTTTCCCGGATTGATTCCGCTGGATAATAAAGGAAAAATCATATTTTTAAGTGCCTTCTGAATTTCAGAAGGCACTTTTTTTGTGATTATAAATCGGAAGAAAATATCCGCAATTTAGTAGAGTGAACAGATTTAGAATAATTACCCGGCTAATTCAGAGAACCGTCTTTTGGTTTCTTGCAGTGACTTTGGCCTGGGTAATCATTTATAGATTCATTAATCCTCCTTTTACTTATCTGATGCTGCAGCGCGCTGTAGAACATAAAATAGCAGGAGAAAATCTCAAGATTAGAAAATCATGGCTTCGTATCGAAGATATTTCAGATAATCTGAAAAGAGCGGCTATTGCCGGAGAGGACGTGAATTTCATGAACCACAAAGGCTTTGATTTTAAGGCGATGGAGACCGCATTTCGATCGAATAAGCAGGCAAAAAGGATAAAAGGAGGTAGCACTATCAGTCAGCAGACTGCCAAAAATGTATTCCTGTGGCCCGGCAGGTCATATATTAGAAAGGCATTTGAGGGGTACTTTACTGTATTGATTGAATTATTATGGGGTAAAGAGCGAATTCTGGAAGTATATCTGAATGTGATCGAGATGGGTGATGGGATTTACGGTGCAGAGGCTGCTGTGCAAACTTATTGGGGAAAATCAGCAAGTAAAATGAGTCAATCGCAGGCTGCTTTATTGATTGCCGTATTACCTAATCCTTTGCGCTGGAGTCCGGTCAGGCCAACACGGTTTATCTATTATAAGCAAGGACTTATTCTGAGAAACATGCGAAGTTTGGGAAAACTTCCTTTCTGAGGGTAAGTTTCATTTTTATCAGTGAGAGAAAACTTTAAACCATTGTAAATATTTTCGCATGCCAGCTTTCTGCTAATGGAATATTCCATGAAACTTTCATTTCCTTTCGGCTGCTGACCAGATTATTAAAAACCAGAGTTTGTGCATTCACTTCACCCGTTTTAATTCTTTCTTCAAACTCTTCACGACTGCAGTTTACGATATCGTCACCAGAACGATACGCCATTCTAAAGCGATCGAATAAGTTAATATTAAACTTTGTTTCTATTTCTTTCATCAGATAAACCGATTGATCGATGCTGCATCCGGAGGCGCCAGCAATACGTTCATCAACAGAGAGGACGATAAACTGACGATGAAGTACTTCTCCCAGCGCTGCAAGAGAGTTGCCGTGAGCCTGCCATTCGGCAGTAAACTTATCCAGCATCTGCTGGATAGCCTGTTCTTCTTCGATAGTAAGAGAGCGGTCGGACTGGTATATCCAGACTTTGGAATTCTCAGAAATATTCATGGCATAAAATTACGAATTCAATTCACACGAAAAACCCCTTTTATACAGCTTTACAAAATCGTGATCAAAATAGCCTGATGCAAATAATTATGCTTAAAAGTTAATTTTGATTCGTTAGAATACAAAATATGTCTGTATGTTTAGGCAGAAAAACCAAGACACTCACAACTAAAAAAAAGATCATGAAAAAACTATTTTTTTTGCTCTTCCTGCTGATCACTATTACGGCAGGCTTTGCACAGGACACAGATTCGGTAAAACGCAAACCCGTAGTTATCGACTCAGGAAATAGCCTTATCAAATTAAACATTCTTTCCTTACCACTTAGAAATTTTTCACTCGGTTACGAGCATAAGATAGGGCGGAAAGTAACAGCCGGACTTGGAATCCGCGTTATGCCAAAAGGTGGCCTTCCTATGCGTTCAACTATATCCAATCTAATCGATGATCCGGAGGCGGATACGCAGTTAGATAAATTCAAGACCGGAAACGTAGCATTTACGCCGGAAGTACGGTTTTACATGGGTAAACAGGCAATGCGCGGCTTTTACCTTGCTCCATTTACACGTATTAGTAGTTATACTGCGGAATTACCACTCGAGTTTGACGTAAACGGCGTCACTCAGACGATGCCATTAAGCGGAAAGCTGAATACCTTTACCGGCGGCTTATTAATTGGTGCACAATGGAAGCTTGGCGGTAAGCTATATCTGGACTGGTGGATGCTCGGGCCTCAGTATGGTGCTGCCAATGGATCTCTCAACGGTAAGAGGGCCTTGAGTACAGAGGAACAGCAGGAGCTGCGGAAAGAGCTGAATGATATTGATATTCCTTTCGCAGAAACAACCACTACCGTGAATGCTAATGGCGCCAGGTTGGACATCAAGGGTCCCTGGGCTGGTGTTAGGGCGGGTTTGTGTCTTGGAGTACGCTTCTAAGAAAATTTCTATTATACAAATGTCGGATTGGCTGGAAATCCGACATTTGTATCCTATCTTCAAAAGAATTTGTATTCCGGTTCATGAACGCTAAACACCAAAGCAATTTTAAACAGGCTTACATCCTCCTCCTTCTGGTCGGTGTTTTTTTGATTTTAGGAAGCGCCAGCGCAGGTAAAGACGGAGATTTGCATACACTGGCTCAGCGGGCACAACTAAAATTAAATGCGCTTCATTATGTCCGGGCAGAATCAAATAAGATCAAACAATTTGAGCTTCTTCTGAATGATGAGGGATTTCTAAGGTATCGCCTGACCTATGTCAATGGCAAGCAGGAGTATTTTTCTTTCAATATAATGCGGTTCAAAGCAATTGACTATCTGGGTAATACCACCTCAGGAGATCTTTACATTCAAACTCTGGAAGACGATGTTATCGTACAAACCTTTAACGACCGGAGCGGGAATGTAGACTCTATGGCCACCAGTTTTCATCTCACATTGGGCAAGGTAGAAGCCGAGGACCTGGTCGCTCTGCAGCAAGATCTGTTGGAAATGAAGAGACTACTTGAAGAAAACCACTAAGCTTAAATTCTTCTCTTTTGATATTTTTACCAAGTTTACAGGCCATTTGCTCTGGCAGTGATCTCCGCAATATCCAAAATTTTCACTTCCTGTTCTTTATTGTAGTTTTTAACCCCGTCAGTCAGCATAGTCATGCAAAACGGGCAGGAAGAGGCGACAATATCTGGTTTAAGCTCCAGCGCCTCGTCGATCCGTTCGATGTTGATATCCTTCTTCCCTCTTTCTGGCTCTTTGAACATCTGGCCACCGCCAGCGCCGCAGCATAGCCCGTTTGATTTACAGCGCTTCATTTCTACGAGATCAGCATCTAAGGTCTCCAGTGCCGCACGCGGCGCTTCGTAGACCTTGTTGCCTCTCCCCAGATAACAGGGATCATGAAAAGTAATTCTTTTACCCTTAAACGATTCGCCACCTTCGGCTTTAAGCTTCCCTTCGTCAATAAGCTGCTGTATAAGCTGCGAATGGTGGATCACCTCGTAAGACCCACCCA